>CAZJNL010000022.1:0-15442 GCA_964546515.1 uncultured Oscillatoria sp. | reverse complement strand
TTATCGCGTCTCCCTATCCCGGATGCGCGGAAGCGAAAAATGTACCGCACTGATCTGAAAAACGCTATACCATGTGGCAAAAGCTGAGACAGCGAATTGGGCAATGGCGAGGGGTACTGACGATTGCTCCTGGCGTGGCTGCATTAGTCATTGCTGGGAGCGCGGCTGGAGTTTTCCAGATGCTCGAATGGGCAACCCTCGACCAATTTTTTCGCCTGCGTCCAGCGGAGCCAATTGACCGGCGCATTGTGCTGGTCACTATTGGGGAGTCAGATATCAGTAAAATCGGGCAATGGCCCATGCCCGACCGGGTGATGGCGCAGCTGCTGCGCAACGTGAAAGCCCAGCAGCCAAGAGCCATCGGTATGGATATCTATCGAGATTTGCCGGTGGAACCGGGGCATAAAGAATTAGTTGCGGTGTTTCAGTCCACACCGAACTTGATTGGCATCGAGAAAGTGGGCGGGAATAGAATTGGTCCAGCGCCGGTGCTGAGCAAGTTCGACAGAGTGGCGGCGTCCGATCTGGTGTTAGATGCGGATGGAAAAGTGCGCCGAGCTTTGATATTGATCGGAACTGCGGACGGTCAATTTAGAGAGGGGCTGGGGGCGAAGCTGGCGCTAGCGTATCTGGAAACCGAGGGCGTATCTCTGCGCTCGATTGATGCTAAGAAAAAAATCTATGGGTTGGGTCGATCGGTGTTTGTACCCTTGACGGGAAATGAGGGAGGGTATGTTGGCGGCGACACGGGCGGATACCAGATTTTGTTAAACTTTCGGGGAGGGCTTGAGAAGTTTCCCAGTATATCGATGACGGATGTACTGGAAAACCGCATCCCCCCAGATTTGATGCGCAACCGCGCGGTTTTAATTGGTTCAACTGCAGAGAGCCTCAAGGATGTTTTCCAAACTCCCTACAGCAGCACTCTGTTCGCAACTCCTACCCTGACTCCGGGCCCAGTGATTCACGCGAATATAACCAGCCAGATTTTGAGTGCGGCTCTAGAAGGACGTCCGATGCTGCGAGTTCCCACTAAAACCCAGAATTGGCTGTGGATTTTGGCTTGGTCTTTGATCGGAGCGAGCGTTTGCTGTAAATTGCTGCAGACGAACGCATTTAAAAAGAATGTCTTTTTTGGCGGAGCCGTGTGCGCTACTTTACTGGGAGGTAGCGCTCTCACCGGCACCAGCTATCTCGCTTTTCTGGGCGGCTGGATAATCCCCGTATTTTCGCCCCTATTAGGGCTGACAGCCTCGGCGATTTTGATGGCCAACTACCACAGCCAGTGGCAATTAAAGCTGGCTAACGATAAATTAGAAAAAGCGAACGATCAATTAGAGGAATATTCTCGCACCCTTGAAATTAAAGTTGCTGAGCGCACCCGAGAGCTGAAAAGCGCCCTCGACCATCTCAAAGCCACCCAAAGCCAACTGATTCAAGCTGAAAAGATGGCCGCCTTGGGGCAACTGGTTGCCGGCATCGCTCACGAAATTAACAACCCCACAAGCTTTATATATGGGAATGTTAGCCATGCGGAAGAATACGCCTCTAAATTGGTAAACTTATTATCGCTATACCAGCAGCATTGCCCGCCCAGCCCAGATATTCGAGAATTTATTGAAGATATTGATTTAGATTACATGCTAGAAGATTTACCGAAATTGCTGAATTCTATGAAAACGGGAGCCTCGCGCATTCGGGAAATTGTTAAGTCTCTGAGAAGTTTTTCAAGACTGGACGAAGCGGAACTCAAAAAGGTTGATATCCATGAGGGGATTGACAGCACTTTAATGATTCTGCAAAACCGCTTAAAACAGCGGGGTGGGCGAGAAATTAAGGTGGTCAAAGAGTACGGGGAATTGCCTCTGGTGCCTTGCTACGCAGGACAGCTCAATCAGGTGTTTATGAATCTGCTGACTAATGCGATTGATGCCCTTGATGAGCGCTATAACAAGCTGAAACCAGAAGAACTTGCGGCCAATCCCAGTGTGATTAAAATTGCCACTGCGGTGAAGGATAGCTCAGAAATCGCGATCGCGATTTCTGACAATGGCCCTGGAATTCCCGAAGCGATACAGCAGCGGTTATTTGACCCCTTCTTCACGACCAAACCTGTCGGGAAAGGCACGGGATTGGGGCTGTCTATCTCACACTCAATCGTCGTAGAACAGCACGGCGGGCAATTGCGCGTCCACTCAACACCCGGTCAAGGAAGCGAGTTTCGCATCGAGATTCCCATGCAACCGTCTAAGGGGCGCAAGCTGTCGCCCCCTCAGATCAATTTCGCTTGAATACCTATAATTTGCAACGGCTTCTTGTAGAGACGCGATTTATCGCGTCTTTCTCTTGTAGCTCCGCGATTTATCGCGTCTGTCTTGTAGAGACGCGATTTATCGCGTCTGTCTTGTAGAGACGCGATTTATCGCGTCTGTCTTGTATGTCTTTGTCTTGTAGCTCCGCGATTTATCGCGTCTGTCTTGTAGAGACAGCCCCCACAGCCGGCTGGGCGGTACAAGCGCCAGCGCCCGGAGGCGATCGCACAAAGCTGCTGCCGGCGGAACCGGCACTGTTGGGAAAGCCGCCGGCGCACCGCGCCTTTACAAATCTAAAAATTATTAACTTTCATCCCAGAGACAGATTTCCCAAAAAAACAAATGTTCTATCATTATAGCATTGAACTGATTGTCATGGTTTGAATATGCCTTTTCCAAGAGCGAGCGGGATTTTGCTTCACCCCACCTCCTTTCCCAGTCCATACGGCATTGGCGACTTGGGGAAAGATGCTTATGATTTCATTGACTTCTTAGCAGAAAGCAAGCAGCGACTGTGGCAGATTTTGCCGCTGGGCCCTGCGGGATATGGCAATTCGCCTTACATGTCTTATTCAGCGTTCGCCGGCAATCCCCTGCTGCTCAGTCCGGAACGGCTAAAAGACAAAGGGTTGCTATCTGACGCAAACTTGAGCAATTATCCGGTGTTTCCCGATGAAATCGTAGAATTCGACCGGGTGATTCCCGCCAAGCAAGACTTGCTCTGCAAAGCCTTCCAAAACTTCGACCAGAATTCTTACGAATACCAGAGCTTTTGCGAGCGCCAATCTTACTGGCTGGATGACTTTGCCTTGTTTATGGCGCTCAAGGAGAAACACAATCAAGACCCCTGGTACGAGTGGTCAGACAAGCTCAAAAAGCGCAAGCCAGAAGCCATCAGCAAGGAACAAGAAGAACTCAGCGAGCGGATTAATTTCCACAAATTCTTGCAGTTTGAGTTTTTCAGCCAGTGGTCAGCGCTGAGGCGCTATGCCAAAGCTCGCGACATCCTCATTATAGGCGATATTCCCATTTATGTGGGGGGCGATAGCGCCGACGTGTGGGCAAATCAGAGTGTGTTTTGCCTGGATGCGGAGACGGGGAAACCAAAACTCAAAGCCGGTGTGCCACCGGACAAATTCGAGCCAGAAAACGGCCAGATGTGGGGCAATCCAATTTATAATTGGAAGCAACTGGAGATGGATGATTTCTCTTGGTGGGTGCAGCGCTTCCGGGCGCTGCTGGATTATGTGGATATCATTCGCATCGACCACTTCCGGGGGTTTGAAGCTTACTGGGCAATACCCGGAGAAGAAACGGTTGCCAAGAATGGAAAGTGGGTGGAAGCGCCGGGGGAACTGCTGTTGGAAGTGGTCAAGGAAAAACTGGGAGTGCTGCCGATTATTGCCGAGGATTTGGGCGTGATTACCTGGAAAGTCAGGGCGCTGCGAGATCGTTTTGGTTTTCCGGGGATGAAAATTTTGCAGTTTGCTTTCGAGCCAACGCCTGACTTGCCTTTCTTGCCTTTCAATTATACCACCCCAAACTGTGTGGTTTACACCGGCACCCACGACAACGACACCACGAAAGGCTGGTACAGCAAACTGCCCGACAAGAATAAAGACAAAGTGTGGCTCTATTTGTTGGGCAAAAACCGCTCCGAGTGCGATGAAAATGAAATTAACTGGGAGCTTCTAAGATTAGCTTTGAGTTCGATTGCCAATCAAGCAATGATTCCCCTGCAAGATGTCTTGGGGTTGGGCGCGTCAGCGCGAATGAATTTGCCCGGTTCCCTGGGAAAGTGGTGGATCTGGCGATACCAGCGGGATGCCTTAACGCCGGCAGTCAGCAATCGCCTCAGGAGTCTGACTGAAATCTACGATCGCGCCGGCATTTAAAGGTTGCCTCACCGGCATCCTCATCAACAGATCCCTGATTTCCGCTGCTTGCCGGCGGATAGGGGTATGATTTCTGTATTGTAAAGCATCGGGCAGCCGGTGAGATACCGGTGCCACCGGCTCCCGCGCCGGCACCGGCATCCTTCCCCGGCAACTCGGTATGATTTGCAACAGAAATTGCCTGAAATTTCGGCAAATTTTGGCCTACTGAAAGTCCTGCTAAGGAGGCAGATATAATTAAGCATAACATGGCGGATGCCAGAAACCTAGTTTCTTGAAGTTCTCTTTAAGAAACCAGGTTTATTGAAGTTCCGTTTATTGTTGTAGGCATACTTAGAGGATTGCAAAGAGAGGGGAACTGTGACTGAAGAACCAGCAGGCCAGATGACTTGGACACCCAACGGTGCCTCACCGGATGTTTTGCATTTGCGGCTCAAGCCTTCTGAACAGTGGCGATCGTACAAAGAATTCCCGCAATACGCCCTCCCCGATCCAGCGGGTTTTTCTGAAGGCTACGCCACTTTTTTGTCTTTACTTAAAAAAAATTGGCAGCTGCTGTGAGTGCCAACTTTCCTTGAACCAACAAAAAAGGGCTGATAGTGGGCGCGTTCGCCACAATTATCAGCCCTTTTGTTAGGTATTAGGTGTCAGGTTCTGTGTGGGGTGTCAGGCGTAATAGGGAATAAAAGGATTAAGAAACCTGGTTTCTTAAAGAAACCAGGTTTCTAGATTTACTGAGTGCCAGCTACTTACTTAGTTTCAGAGAACTCAGCGTCAATCACATCGTCATCGCCGCCCGATTTGCCGCCCTTGCCACTATCCGGAGCCGGACCGCCACCGGCTGCTGAGCCTGCACCGCCTGCTTGCTGATAAATATTGCTGCCGATGCTGTAAAGCGCCTGTTGCAGTTCCGCCGTCAGAGTCTTGATGCGGTCGTAGTCTTCCTTGCTGGCAGCATCCCGCAAGTCTTTAACCAACCCTTCCACCTTGCTCTTGTCAGCAGCTGGCACCTTGTCGCCGAGATCCTTAATTTGCTTCTCAGCTTGGTAAGCCAAGGAGTCAGCCTGGTTCTTCATGTCTATCTTCTCCCGCCGCTCCTTGTCAGAAGCGGAGTTGCGTTCGGCTTCCTTCACCATCCGCTCCACTTCATTCTTATCCAAGGTGCTCGCGCCGGTGATGCTGATGGATTGCTCCTTGCCGGTGCCCTTGTCCTTAGCGGTGACGTTGAGGATACCGTTAGCGTCAATGTCGAAAGTCACTTCGATTTGCGGGACACCGCGAGGTGCCGGTGGGATGCCGTCGAGGCGGAACTGCCCCAGACTCTTGTTGTCCGTGGCCAATTCCCGCTCGCCTTGCAGGACGTGGATTTCCACATTGGTTTGCCCGTCCACCGCAGTGGAGAACACTTCCGACTTCTTGGTGGGGATGGTGGTGTTGCGGGGGATAATCTTGGTCATCACGCCGCCCAGGGTTTCCACACCCAGAGACAGGGGGGTAACGTCCAGCAGCAGGATGTCTTTGACTTCACCGGCAAGCACGCCAGCTTGGATAGCCGCACCCACGGCAACCACTTCATCCGGGTTGACGGTTTGGTTGGGGTCCTTGCCCAGTACGCGCTTTACCAGTTCTTGCACCGCCGGAATCCGGGTGGAACCGCCCACGAGCACC
The DNA here is from genome assembly GCA_964546515.1 of uncultured Oscillatoria sp. Taxonomy (GTDB): domain Bacteria; phylum Cyanobacteriota; class Cyanobacteriia; order Cyanobacteriales; family Oscillatoriaceae; genus Oscillatoria. The sequence continues at coordinate 9,567 of CAZJNL010000022.1, read as the reverse complement.
ACTTCATCAATGGCACTCTTGTCGATCTTGGCGTCGCGGATGGCATTTTCCACCGGCACGCGGCAGCGGTCAATCAAATCGGCGCAGATCTTTTCAAATTCGGCCCGCGTCAGGCTCATGTCCAGGTGTTTGGGCCCGTCTTGGGTTGCCGTAATAAACGGCAGGTTGATTTCCGTGTGGGTGACGCTGGACAGTTCAATCTTGGCCTTTTCAGCGGCTTCCGTCAGGCGCTGCAGCGCTTGCCTGTCTTTGCGCAGGTCGATGCCTTCGGCTTTCCGGAAGGATTCGGCGAGGTAGTCCACAATCTTCTTGTCGAAGTCGTCACCGCCGAGGTGGGTGTCCCCAGAAGTCGCCAGCACTTCAAACACGCCGTCGCCCACTTCCAGGATGGAAACGTCGAAGGTGCCGCCGCCGAGGTCAAACACCAGGATGGTTTCGTTGCTCTTCTTGTCCAAGCCGTAAGCTAGAGAAGCGGCGGTGGGTTCGTTGATAATCCGCAGCACTTCCAAACCGGCAATCTTGCCCGCATCCTTAGTCGCTTGGCGCTGGGAGTCGTTGAAGTAAGCCGGTACAGTGATCACCGCTTGGGTTACGGGTTCGCCCAGGTACTTGCTGGCGTCGTCCGCCAGTTTGCGCAGCACTTGAGCGGAAATTTCTTCCGGGGCGAACTGCTTGCCCGCCGCTGGGCAGTCCAGCTTAACGTTGGCGCTGCTGTCCCGCAGCACCTTGTAAGAAACTTCCGTCGATTCGTAGGTCACCTCGTCGAATTTGCGCCCGATGAAGCGTTTGACGGAGTAGAAAGTGTTTTCCGGGTTCATTACCGCTTGGCGCTTGGCGATTTGGCCCACCAAGCGGTCGCCATTCTTTGTAAAGGCTACGACTGAAGGCGTCGTGCGGAAACCTTCGGCATTGGCGATCACGGTGGGTTTGCCACCCTCCATCACAGCGACGCAAGAGTTTGTCGTACCTAAGTCAATTCCAACAACTTTTCCCATAAGGGTGTTCCGGCTCCAATCACTACAAAAACTTTGCTCTGTACCAGCCTGATTATTTAGGGATACAAAATACTGCGAATCAAACCCCGTCTGGTTCGATTAGCCGCCAATCCAGCCTCAGTATTATTTCACGATAAGTCTATTAATATACTGAGCTTGGGAACGCCTCCTGATGAAGGCGTATTTACCGTACCTGAGAGGGGGCGGTTTGGCACCAGCCGATGAGAGCGCTTGTCCCGGCTGGCTGTTCAGCGCTCAAAAACCCGCGCTCATTAGGCGACAGGATTGGACGCCCACACATCTTCTAAGAGTTCAGCATCAATTGGGGCACCGACTTGACGGCTTTCTGCTGCAGGGGGGTTGCCCTCATGGGTGTCTGCCGCTATAATCGGTGCTTCAGCCTCAGCGACCCTGACCTTAACCACCTCGGGGCGGGCGGCGGACAGTTTCGGCAACGTCAGGGTGAGGATGCCGTCTTTGAATTCCGCTTGCAGCAGGTCGTTTTGCACCGGCTCGGGCAGCTGAATCAAGCGGCTGAACGTGCCATACTGGAATTCTGAGCGCCACTTTCGCCCTGTGTGGCTTTGCGGCTGCCGGTATTCCCCAGCGAGCGAGACTGCAGAGCGGCTGACTCGCACATCTAAATCTTTTGCTTCTACCCCCGGAACTTCCACCCGCACGCGAATGAACGCCGTGCCGGTGTCTTGCAATTCAACTGCCGATGCCGGGGCGACAGCGTTGGCCTGAGAGCTGACGAAAGGGCGAGCGCCCGGTCGAGAAAGCTCGTCAAACAGTGGATTTAATTGACTCTGCACGCTATCGATCTCAAGCAAGGGTTGCCAATAAATTAGTTTCGCCATAGGATTACCGAGGTAGAGAAAATCTAGCCATTCTGGGGCTGGGGTGAGTGAAGTTTGAAACGAAAAATTAAGCCTCAAAACCTTGAAACACCGCCGGGTAAGTCAAGAAATAGCCGCAAGGGAGCGAGGTTTCAACTGCAGGCGCTTATTTCTAACTGAATTCCATATTAGGTGTGCCGGTGGTTTCAGGAATTGGGGCAAACCGTAAAGCACCAGTTGTATTTGCCGCAAGCACCGGCACAGGAGCCCGAAAACCGTTCCCCCCCCGCAGACCCTGGGCAACCTAACCCCCCAGCCCCAAACCCTTACGAGGGAAGGGGGAGAAAGACTCGCCTCCCCTTACCCCCCTCGTTCCCTCGTTCCCCTCGTTTCCCCCTCGTTCCCTCGTTCCCCTCGTTTCCCCCTCGTTCCCCGGCAGAGCCTGGGAATGCTAAAAAGGGAGGCTCTGCCTCCCCCTGCAGACAACAAAGGAATTTCTCCTCTGTATAGAGCTGGAATTCAGACGAGGCGGAGCCTCTGGATAGGGGTTCCCAGGCTCCGCCTGAGAACCAGGAACAATTCTCTTGTAGAGACAAGGGTTTATCGCCTCTCCCTGTCCCGGATGTGCAAGGGAAGCGAAAAATGTACCTCACTGATATGAAAAACGCTATAACCAGGAAAATACAGACGAGGCGGAGCCTCTGGATAGGGGTTCCCAGGCGGCTCCGGGGAACCAGGAAAAATTCCCCCAAATTGAATTAGTGCTTCTCGAATTAGTCGATAAGGGTGAGGGAAATTGGAATTGGTATGAACTTGCGAATGCGCTTTCCCGTCGAGACGTGCCAAGAGAACCTGACATGATGGCAATCTTGAAGAAACTGGCTGCTGCCGGTTCAGTCAAACTCTACACACAACCCAGATCCCCTGGCGACCGGTGGGAATTGACGCCGAATGGTACTATTATATTTAAGTCAGCCAAACCGAGTGTTCGCGCTGACGGCAAGCTTGAGGTGCCTGAGGAGATTATATCGTGACTGAGCAGCGGTTACACCTAATTGTCATCGCCGGCCCAAATGGTGCGGGAAAATCAACTGCAGCGCCCGCCTTGCAGCAAGGAACATGGAATCAAATTGGGGAAGAGTATAGAAATGAACGCTCCTAACAACAAAACAATCGATGAAATATTTGCCGAGGGCACTTTAATCGACCAAGCTTTGAAGCGGGCAGGTCAGGAAGCCCTCTGGCGACACAAACACGCGGGCAATCCGATTGTGGCGTGGCGTACCGGCAAAGCGGTTTGGATCCCGCCGGTGGAAATTACCGTGCCGGATAATGAGACTAAATAAGGGGGGCTGCCCTCCTTACCTGTTTGCAGTAAGGACTTTAGTCCTTACCTATAAAGTGGGGTGAGGGCTTTAGCCCTCACTACAAACAGGAGCTTGAGTCTCAGTCACGAGAAAATAAGATAACATAAAGAAGTCAGACTTCCATCTGGACTCTAACCATGCCTGCTCTCTCCCCTGAATTAAAGCAAAGATTATCCACCCCCCTCAAAATCGGCTTTTTTGAGGTGAAAAGCCGCGTGCTGCAATCGCCGCTATCGGGCGTCACCGACTTGGTATTCCGCCGGCTGGTGCGCCGGTACGCGCCAGAGTCGATGATGTACACCGAGATGGTGAACGCCACCGGCTTGCACTACGTCAAGGAACTCCCTAAAATTATGGAGGTAGACCCCAACGAGCGCCCGATTAGCATCCAGCTGTTTGACTGCCGGCCCGATTTTCTGGCAGAGGCGGCGGTGATGGCGGTAGAAGAAGGCGCGGATACCATTGATATTAACATGGGTTGCCCGGTAAACAAAATTACCAAAAATGGCGGCGGTTCTTCCTTGCTGCGGGAACCGGAAACGGCTGAGGCAATTGTGCGGGCGGTGGTGAAAGCGGTAGAGGTGCCGGTGACTGTAAAAACTCGCATCGGCTGGTCAGATAAGGAAATCACTATCCTGGAATTTGCCAAGCGCATGGAAGACGCCGGCGCTCAGATGATTACTGTGCACGGTCGCACCCGCGCCCAAGGGTATAATGGCCCTGCGAAGTGGGAGTGGATTCGCAAAGTTAAGGAAATCCTCTCGATTCCAGTTATTGCTAATGGGGATATTTTTTCTGTTGATGCTGCTGTGCGCTGCTTGCAAGAAACCGGCGCAGATGGGGTGATGTGTTCGCGAGGAACTCTCGGCTATCCTTTCTTGGTGGGAGAAGTTGACCACTTCCTGAAAACCGGCTGCGAGTTGCCACCCCCGACGCCGGTTGAGCGGCTGCAGTGCGCTAGGGAACACCTGCAAATGCTCTGGGAATATAAGGGAGATCGCGGCGTGCGCCAAGCTCGCAAGCACATGACGTGGTACGCTAAAGGTTTTCCCAATGCCGGTGAGTTGCGCGACAAGCTGTCGCGGATGGAAACAGTCGAGGAAGGTTACAGGTTGATTGATATTTTTTTGAACCGCCAAGACGCCAAGATCGCCAAGGAAGAGGAGGAAATTAAGCTAGGTAATGAGTTGATTGGATTTTAGAGAAATCCAAGTTGGTTTGGGGTAGGCTAAGAAGTAGGGTGGGGTGCGCGTCGGCTCTAACGCACCCTACAAATCTACTGCCCCCAAGTTTTCTCAGCCGGTGCGGCGAGTTTAGGTGCTGTTCGTTGGCCATTTAACTCGAAGGCGGTCAGATTAAGAAGTAGTGATTTTATGAACCGCACGACCGCGTTTAGGGGCAGAGGGACGAGAAGAGGAGGGTGGATCACTTCCATATTTAGGACTGCCTAAAATGCCTCGCCCCACTGTCCTACCAACTAGCAAAATGGCCAATTTTTCTGCGGTGCTGTCCGTGAGCTTCAGAATAGTTTTGCCAAACGGCCATGCTCCCGTGAGGGGCGTGCTGATTTAGGAGGCGGGCTTTTAGCAAGACTAACCTATTTAGATTTACTCTCAGCGTTCTCTTGCGGACTTTGTACGGACTTGCTAAATTAGATAACAAATCTACCCAGTGGCAGAGATTCTCAGAAGAGCGAGTGAGTATAATAAATGAGTGGAGAAACTAAAAGCAAGGATGCAGGCGAAACCCTAACCGAGGGAACGCTGTTGAATCGGATGACCAATCGCATCCGCCAGTCGCTGGAGCTACAGGAGATTCTGTCCGCGACTGTGGCGGAAGTGCGCTCGTTTTTGGGCACAGACCGGGTTAAAGTTTACCGGTTTGATCACGATGGCACCGGCCAAGTGATTGCTGAGTCTGTCTGTCAAAATCGGTTGCCGTCGATGCTGGGGCTGCACTTCCCCGCCTCCGACATTCCCCTCCATATGCGCGAGATGTTTGTCAAAGCGCGAGTCCGCTCGATTGTGGATGTTCCAGCACAGCGAATTACCCTCAGCCACCCCGACGCTCTGGAGAAGATCGGCGATCTGACGCCCGAAGACATCCGCCAGCGCCCGATTGAAGAAATCCTCCAGCGACCGGTTGACCCCTGTCATGTAGAATACCTAACCGCAATGGGGGTGAAGTCTTCTCTGGTGGTGCCGATTTTGCACGGAAAGGAACTCTGGGGCTTGCTGGCATCCCATCACGCCCAGCCGAAAACCTTTTCAGCTTCCGATTTGCAGATTGTCCAGATGGTGGCGGATCAGGTGTCGGTGGCCATCGCCCACTCCAGCCTTTTGAGCTCCGCCCGCTCTAAGGCGCGTCGAGAAGCCTTAATCAACCAGATTTCCACTTTGCTGCACGCACCGCTGAAGATTCAAGAAATCCTTCAGGGAGTTTTGGACAAAATCGTGGCTGCAGTCGGGGGCGCAGGGGGCAGACTTTACCTGAATCCGATGGAAACAGCCTCAATGCCTGAACTTTACACCACCGGCAAGCTGCCCAAACTCTCAGGGGAAACCGGGGAATCGGACGGGCTGGAATACCACCCGTTCTGGCAGCACCTGATGATGCAGGCCACCCTGCCGGTGCGGGCGACTGACGGCTGGGGTGAAAAGCCCTTTGACCGCAACCCAAAACAAGCTGTAGCGCCGGTGCGCGTTATTAACGACCTCTACCAAGAACCCAGACTGGCGCAGGTGGCTTTTGCTTTCCGGCACACCCCAATCCGGGGAATGCTGGTGATGCCCCTGCGGTACAGCATGCAGTCTTTGGGTTGCCTGACTCTGTTCCGCAACGAGATTGATACCGACATCCTCTGGGCCGGTCGCTTCGATCGAGATGAGCGCAACGTAAAGGTGCGCCAATCCTTTGAAGCTTGGCGAGAGTTCAAGCACGGCTGCGCCCACCCCTGGACTGAAGAAGAAATTGAACTGGTTGAGTCCGCCGGCACCCACCTGTCGATGGCAGTCATGCAGAACCGGCTCTACCAGTGGGAGCGAGAGCACCGCCTGCTGGTGGAAATGCGCAACCATGAACTGCTTGCCGCCCGCGCCGCCACAGACGAAGCGAGCAGGCTGAAATCCGACTTCCTCTCCTCCACCAGTCACGAATTGCGCACCCCCCTCGCCTCAACGCTGAACTACCTGAAACTTCTCAAAGAAGGCTTCTACGACAGCGAAGAGGAATTCAAAGAATATATCCACATCGCCCACCAGTCAGCGGAAAATCTCGTGGCGATTATCAACGATGTGCTGGACATTGCGAAGATTGAAGCCGGTCGCATGAGTGTCCGCCTGGAGCGAGTCAGTATCGAGCCCTTGCTCGACGAGCTGCGCCGCCTGTTTAATCTCGACAGCCGCCGCAAGGGAATTCTCCTGGTTGTTGAGTGTGAAGTGGAGAGCGTCTGGGCTGATAAAGTCAAGCTCAGACAGATTCTGACAAATCTCCTCTCCAATGCCTTTAAATTTACCAGTGCGGGCGAGGTGCGCATCCGGGCTTTCCTGCGCCTGGGTTTCGAGCGGGCGTCTTCCTCTCAACCGCAGGTTGAGATTTCTGTGACTGACACCGGCATTGGCATCGACCCGAACAAAAGGGAACTCCTATTTGAGCCTTTCGTGCAAGCTGATGGCTCCATCAAGCGGCGCTATGGCGGCACCGGTTTGGGTTTAACAGTGTGCAAGCGGTTGGTAAAACTGATGGGGGGTGAAATCTGGCTGGAGAGTGCCGGTGCCGGTCAGGGAACCACCGTCACCTTCACCCTCCCTTACCTCCATCAGCCCAACGACTTTGACACCTTGAAAGCACAGGGAGAAATAAGCGCGTGAATATTCTACTCGTAGATGACGATTACTTATTGGCCAAGGGAACTGCCAAATTAATCCAGCGCATAGGAGGGCACCAAGTCACCATCACAGACACTCCTGCTGAAATTTTCCAAAAATGTCAAGCTGGAGAAGTGGACGTGGTGCTGATGGATGTCAACCTGCCCGGGGCGTTCTGGGAGGGGCAACAAGTCAGCGGGGCGGACTTGTCTCGTCTGCTCAAAACTCAACCGGCAACCGCCCACATTCCTATTATTATGGTAACAGCATACGCGATGCTGACCGAACGGAAAACCCTCCTGGCAACTTCCCTGGCTGATGAGTTCTGCACCAAACCCATCACTGACTATCAGGGACTGTTACAATTGATTGACCTAATCTGCCAGAACAAATCGGGAATTAACTAAGGGTTAATGCTTAATGCCTGGGGGGTAAGGGGGAAGGGTGAAGGGGAGCATCTCCATGCCTGAAAAAAGACCTAACCCCCCGCCCCCTTCCCTAAAAGGGAAGGGGGAAAAGTTCCCCCCTCCCCTCCTGGGGGAGGGAGTAGGGGGGAGAGGTTAGAGCGGGTTGAAGGGTGAAAAATATCTGTTTCATCCTGTATTTTTCCCTGGTTAAATTTTCTAATGGGGAGCGATAAAAATGTACAAACTAGCTGTAGTGGACGATGACGAATACTGGTGTCTAGCAGTCCAGAGCTTTTTCAGGAGGGATTTTGAAGTTTCTATTTTCAAAGTGGCCGACAGGTTTTTAAGTAAAGCCAGCCAGTATGACTTAGCGATTATAGATTTCTCAATTCCCCCGGATCGCTACGAAACAAGTCTGAACGGCAGCGAATTAATCCGCCACATCAAACAAACCCTTCAAGACCCTCCCTTGCTGGTTCTAGCTAGCGGATTTATTAGCAAAAATGACAGTAAAATAGGCTCTCAAATTTGTCCAGAAGCGGACGATTTCATAGCCAAAGATGCTGGAATTGACGCGATTTTGCAGCTAGTTAAGACCCTGCTAAAATCGAAAAAATCTCAGCTGGTTGATTCGGAATAGGGGGCAGCCGGCGGCATCTGGCTGAGGGGAGCATCCCGTTTTTGCCCGGAGGGATAAAAGGGCAGCCACGGGGGGCTGCCCCTACAGTCCTCTCTCTCTCCCAAGGATGTAGAGGGGAAAATTATTGATTTTTTTCCCCTTCTCCCGCTCTTGTAGAGACGCGATTTATCGCGTCTGGTTTATCGCGTCTGGGGAACGGGGGGTGAGGGTGAGAAGCTTTGCAGAAATGGGATGCTGGCTGAGGATACTGTCAGATTCAGAAGAAGGATATCGCCAATATCCGCTAATTTCGGTATAGCAGTACGCAATGTCACTCTGCCAAATCTGCTAGGTTTATAATGAGGACTTTAGTCCTCACTATAAACGAGGAATAACGAGCTTGGCGGGCGTCCCGCCCGCCAGAATCTGCTGCGAATATCAATTAGGGTAACATTACAGGATATGATGTGAGGAGGATGTGTGGAAGGACTGAAAGGACGGGATTTCTTGAGTCTGGCAGACGTGAGTGTTGAGGAATTAGACTTTCTCCTGCAGCTGGCGGCGCAGATTAAAGCCGGTAAGGCGAACCCGCGCTGTAATAAGGTGCTGGGCTTGCTGTTCTACAAAGCGTCCACCCGGACGCGGGTGAGTTTCACTGTGGCCATGTACCAGCTGGGGGGGCAGGTGATCGACCTCAATCCCAGCGTCACCCAAGTCAGTCGGGGGGAACCTCTGGTGGATACGGCGCGGGTGCTAGACCGCTATCTCGATGTTATAGCGATTCGCACTTTCGCCCAAGAGGACTTGCAAACTTTTGCCAACTGCGCCAAAATTCCGGTGATTAATGCCCTCAGCGATAAATCGCACCCCTGTCAAGCTTTGGCGGATTTGCTGACGGTTCAGGAGTGTTTTGGCCGGCTGGAGGGTGTCACCCTCACCTACCTGGGCGACGGCAACAATGTGGCCAACTCCCTGCTGCTGAGCTGCGCGATGGTGGGAATGAATATCAGAGTGGCTACACCTGAGGGCTACCAACCGGATGCCGATTTCGTGGAAAAGGCGCGGGAAATTGCCTTTAACCGCAGCGAAATTACTGTCACCGGCGATCCAGTGGCTGCGGTTAAAGGCGCTCAAGTGCTGTATACCGATGTCTGGGCTAGTATGGGTCAGGAGGAGGAAGTCCGAACTCGCATTCCCCTGTTTCAGCCTTACCAGCTCAACGAACAGCTGTTGAGCTGTGCGGATGCTGACGCTATTGTGCTGCACTGTTTGCCGGCACACCGGGGGGAAGAAATCACCGATGAGGTGATGGAAGGTTCTCACTCGCGGGTTTGGGACCAGGCAGAAAACCGCATGCACGTTCAAAAGGCTTTGCTTGCAAGTTTGCTCGGGGCGGTTTGAACCTCACCCCCCAAGTCGAACATCAAGAAACCTGGTTTCTTTAAGAAACCCGGTTTCTGATAAACGCTCTCGT
>CAZJNL010000021.1:0-15666 GCA_964546515.1 uncultured Oscillatoria sp. | reverse complement strand
CAAAGACCGACCTATTTTCAGCTTTTGTGCTATAATGTCGCGCTGATTTATCAGGTAGATGCTGACCAAGGTGAGGCAGACGCCGGCGGATTGCAGGGGGCTGAGGACTTCGGCGAGGAAGAGGTTGCCAAACAGCAGGGCGAATACGGGAGTCAGGAAGGTGAGAGAACTGAGGCTGGTGAGGCTGCCGGTGGAGGCAAAGTAGAAGAATAAGCCATAGGCAATGGCACTGCCAAAGATTGTGGAGTAAGCCAGCGCCGCCCACCCCGACAGGTCGATATTAACCCACTGCTGGCTTTCTGTGGCAGCGGAGAGGGCAAACAGGGGCAGACCGCCTAATATCATGTGCCAGCCGGTGGCGGCAACGGGGTCAGCGTGCCGGCAAACTGCCCGAATTGTAACAGTTCCCACCGCCATCGACAGCGCCGCCAGCAGCATCAGCCACTGTCCGTTCTGGAACAGCAGCTCTAGTAGGCCAGCTTGCACCGGCACTGGGTTTCCGCGCAGCAGCCCGAAAATCCACTCGTTGGGCAAGCCAATCAGGCTGATGCCGGAGACGCCGACAGCCAGCCCCAGCCAGCCCCACAAGCCAATGTGTTCTCCAAACAGCAACCGCGATAAAATCGCGACCGCCAGGGGTTGGGAGTCGATCATTACTGAGCCCAAACCCGCGCCGGTTCTGACTAATCCTTCTGCCAAGAAGCCTTGAAACATCGCTCCATCGACGAGGGCGAACAGGGCCACCCACAGCCACGCCGCCCAGCTTTTGGGTTGGGGTCTGCCTTGCAGCGCTGCAGCGACCACCACTAGGATGCCTGCGGGCACTAAGCGCACCCCCGCCATGAACAGCGGCGTCGTGTGCGGGATAACGCCCTTCATGGCCACCATTGCCGTTCCCCACAGGAAAAACGGCGCGATTAGTAGCGCCCAAGTAAAAGGGAGTTTCGATTCAGTCAGTTTCAGCTGTTGCATGGGTTTTAGCTGTTGCGGAAGTTGCGAGTCCTCTCGGCTAATTGCCCGAGGCGCGGGTTGCTTGTTGAGGCCATCGATCGGGGGCCTGAACTGATATGAACGGTGAACCATGTTCTATAATTGCACTAAATTGTGTATTTTTGTTAAGTAGGGTGCGTTCCGCAAGGGGGAACGCTACCAGCTATTGCCGGATGCCGCCGGCCTAAGATAGAACTGAGGGCTCAAAAGTGGGGTGCGTTCCCTCAAAGCAGGGAACGCACCCTACAAGCACTTCACACAAAATCCCACAACACAGCCGAGGCTACAGCCCAGATTTGACAGCCCATGATTTGGCCATTTAACAAGTTTCGCAAACAAATTGCGCGGATTGAAATTACCGGCGCGATTGCCGGCGGCACCCGCTTTCGGGTGCTAGAAGCCCTCAAAACAGTAGAAGAGAAACGCTTTCCCGCCTTGCTGCTGCGGATTGACAGCCCCGGCGGTACAGTTGGCGATTCCCAGGAAATCTACAGCGCCTTAAAGCGCCTGCGAGAAAAAATAAAAATCGTGGCCAGCTTCGGGAATATCTCGGCGTCTGGGGGCGTGTATATCGGCATGGGAGCCGATCACATCATGGCCAACCCGGGCACGATTACCGGCAGCATTGGCGTGATTCTGCGGGGAAATAATATAGAGCGCCTGCTGGAAAAAATCGGAATATCTTTCAAGGTGATTAAATCTGGCCCCTACAAAGACATTTTGGCCTTTGACCGGGAGCTGACGGATCAAGAAAAGGACATCCTGCAGCAAATGATTGATACCAGCTACCAGCAGTTTGTGCAAACCGTGGCGGAAGCTCGCAACCTGGCGGTGGAAACGGTGAAGAGTTTTGCCGATGGCCGCATTTTTACCGGCCAGCAAGCCCTAAAGCTGGGGGTGGTTGACCGGCTCGGCACAGAAGAGGACGCCCGCCGGTGGGCGGCGGAACTGGCGGGGCTCGACCAGGAAAAAACGCCGTTCTTTACTATCGAGGAGCGCAAACCCCTGTTGAGTCGCTTGATGGGGGGTAGCCAAATGACATCGGGATTCAGTGCCGGGATCGACTGGATAGAGTTTGAAATGTCTACAAGTGGCCAGCCCTTGTGGATGTACCGACCTTAATTTTCTATTCAGCACTCAGCTGTCAGCCGTCAGCTTAAGATGGTTGTGAGAGGAATAAATCGCACAAGCTTTCAGCTTGAGCGGGCGTGCTGACCGCTATGGAAATAAGGGAGGTTTTTGGCGTGGACTGGAAAGTTAAGGCGATTCGCGGCGCAACGACTGTCGAGGAAAATACGGTTGAGGCGATTCGAGAAGCAGTGACGGAACTCCTAGACGAATTGGAAGCTTGGAATCAAATCGATCCTGAGGAAATCATTAGCGTCACTTTTTCGGTAACCCGCGATTTGGATGCTATTTTTCCTGCGGCGATCGCACGCTCGCGCTCCGGCTGGAACAACGTGCCTTTACTGGACGTTCAGCAAATGTACGTCGAGGGGAGTCTAGAGCGCTGCATCCGATTTTTAATCCACGTCAATGTTCCCGCTTCCCACCCCAAGTTTCACCACCCCTATCTGCGGGGAGCGAAAAATCTCAGACCCGACTGGGGTTTCACGCCGGCTCCTCCCGCGCCGCCGGTCGTTCAGTCCCATCACTGATTGCCGGCTCCGGGCTATTCCTGGCTGACTGACTTTCTTTACAGGGGTTTGGGTTAAGAAAAGTTATGAAATCCTCAACCCCTATAAGTTTTCTGCTTTAATAATAGACTGAGCAGTAGGGTGCGTTCCTCTTTGCGGAACGCACCCCCATAGGGAGCATCCCATTTTTGTAAATCCATCTCTTGTAGTCCAGGCATCTTGCCTGTACCAGAGCTATTTTTCAAGCCCATCTGAGACAGATGTGCTACAGAAAATGAATAGACTTACAAAATCGGGATGCTCCCCCCACATATCCTGTGTTAAAACAGGAGCGCACCAAAATCACCTCTAGGCCAAAATGGAATGCTGCCCGGGAACTTTCAGTTGATTTAGGCTTACCTATTTGTTCCACTACAACCAAGATGCAGCCATCCAGGCAGTCCTATGGGTGCTGACAATACAGCAGTGCCGGTTGAGCTAATTTTAGGATGACATAAATCCAAGTCTAGTCAAAAGATGATAACAATTCCTGGCTACAAAATCATCTCAGAACTCTATGAAAGTGCCGGCTCCTTTGTCTATCGGGGCCGCCGGGAAGGGGAGGAGCAACCCGTGATTCTCAAGGCGCTCAAGGCAGAGTATCCCACCCCGGAAGAAATTGCCCGCTACAAGCTGGAATATGAAATCACCCGCAACCTGAACCTGGAAGGCAGTGTCAGGGCGTATGGCTTGGAAAAGTACAGGAACAGTCTGGTGATGGTGTTGGAGGATTTCGGCGGGGAATCCTTAAAAATATGGAGGAAATCCAGGAAATTCGCTCGGTCATAATTTTTGAGCATGGCTATGAGGATTGCCGATCTTCTGGGAGCAATTCACGCCGGCAATATCATCCACAAGGACATCAACCCGTCCAATATCGTTTATAACCCAACAACCGGACAGGTTAAAATCATCGACTTTGGCATCTCAACCGTCTTGTCGCGGGAAAATCCAACCCTGAGCAATCCGAATGTGTTAGAGGGCACCCTCGCCTACATGTCGCCGGAACAAACCGGGAGAATGAACCGGGAGATCGATTATCGGACGGATTTTTACTCCCTCGGCGCTACCTTCTATGAACTGCTCACCGGCAGACTGCCTTTTGACACTGGCGATGCGATGGAGCTAGTACACTGCCACATTGCCAAGGTGCCGGTGCCGCCCCATGAGGTAAATCCACAGATTCCCAAAGCCATTTCAGAGATTGTAATGAAGTTGCTCGCCAAAACGGCTGAGGAGCGATACCAAAGTGCCTGGGGAATTAAGGCAGATTTAGAGGAGTGCCTGACTCAGTTACAGGATAAAGGTATTATATCAGAGTTTCCACTCTGCCGGCAAGATGTTTCAGATAAATTTCAAATTTCCCAAAAGCTCTATGGGCGTGAGGCAGAAGTTGAAACCTTGCTGGCAACCTTTGAGCGAGTAGCGTGCCCCCCGAAAAGGGAGGGGTTGAATTGATGCTGGTTGCCGGCTATTCGGGAATCGGGAAATCGGCTCTGGTGCAGGAAATCTACAAACTGATAACGCAGCAGCGGGGATATTTCATTTCTGGGAAATTTGACCTGTTGCAGCGGAATATTCCTTATGCGTCTCTGATTCAGGCTTTTTCCTCCCTAGTGCGGCAGCTTTTAAGCGAGAGTGAAGCGCAGATAGCCGCTTGGCGAGAAAAACTGCAAGCTGCCCTGGGAGTAAACGGGCAGGTGATTGTCGATGTGATTCCGGAAGTAGAACTGATTTTGGGAAAACAGCCGGCTGTGCCAGAACTGGGGCCGGTGGAATCCCAAAACCGCTTCAATTTCGTCTTTCAAAATTTTCTCAAGGTTTTTGCCCAGCCAGAACATCCGCTCGTGATTTTCCTGGACGACTTGCAGTGGGCGGATGGGGCATCACTGAAACTCATCCAGCAGGTGATGACAGCTCTTGACAGTCAATCTCTGTTGCTGATAGGGGCGTACCGGGATTCGGAGGTAAATGCGGCGCATCCGCTGATGCTGGTGGTGGGTGAGATTGAGAAGGCGGGGGCTGCTGTGAATCGGATTTCCCTCGCACCTTTAGAACTCGCTACGGTCAGCCAGTTAATTGCGGACACGCTCAACTGCTCGGTAGAAAGGGTGAAGCCCCTGGCAGAATTAGTTTACCAGAAAACCGGCGGGAATCCCTTCTTTATGAATGAGTTTTTGAAATCGCTGTACGCAGAGGGGCTGCTGAACTTCGATTTCAATCGGCTCGGGTGGCAGTGGAATCTGGAGCAAATTCAAGCCGCGACGATTGCCGGGAATGTGGTAGACTTGATGGCCGACAAGATTCAAAAGCTGTCAGAGTCAACTCAGCAAGTCCTCAAGCTGGCTGCTTATATTGGCAACCAGTTCGATTTGAAAACCCTGTCGGTTGTGCGGGAAAGCTCACAAGTGGAAACGGCGGCTGAACTTTGGGAGGCAGTTGAGGCGGGGCTGATTGTGCCGGTGGGTTCTGACTACAAGTTTATTCAGGTTTCAGACACCGGGTTTCTTGAAAAAACCCGGTTTCTCCCCCAGTACAAGTTTGACCCATCCTGACTATCTAGCAGCGATGCGTATCCTGAGCAGAATCCAGACTGCCGCCTACTCTGCCGCACCTATGCTAATGGCACTGATGGCATTTAAGCAGGTCAGTTTATCTAGAAAATGGGGGAATGCTCCTGAATCTGCTTACGGTTATAGTAATTATGGGTTGCTGCTCTGTGGCATTGTTGGAGATATTGAGTCTGGCTATCAATTCGGGTTCCTGGCCTTCATGGTAGTGTCAGCATTAAAGGCCAGGAACCTGCAAGTGAGAGTAGAATTGGGAGTCCACCTCGGCATTGAACACTGGGTAGATACCGCCAGTAAAACGTTAAGACCTCTGTTAGATAATTACGCTTTAGCACTGGAAACAGGAGATTTAGAACACGGTGCCTACGCAACACACTTTTACGGCTTTTATGCTTTTCTATGCGGGAAACAACTGGCCGCACTAGAGTCGGAAATGGCAAACTACACTGAGGTCGTAGCTCGACTGGGGCAAGAAAGAACTGTTTATTCGTACAAGCCGCATCATCAGGCAGTTCTTAATTTAATCGGTCAGGCAGAAAATCCTTGCATTTTGATGGGAACCGCTTCCAGCGAAACGGAAATGCTGCCAATCTATAAAAGCCAAACTGACCGCACTGTAATTTGCTTTCTCCACTTCATCAAGCTAATGCTTTGCTATCTTTTTGGTGAGTGCGCACAGGCGGTGGCAAATGCCGAATTAGCTGAAAATTACCTGGATGGAGTCACAGCCCAACTCACTGTTACCCACTTTTATTTTTATGATTCTCTCGCGCGTCTGGCGGCGGCGACGGATGCTCCCCGTTCCCTTAGCGAAGCGGCGACGAAGTCGCTGCAAAAGCGCCTCTTGCGCAAAGTGCGGGCCAACCAGAAAAAGATGCAGAAATGGGCGGGTCACGCCCCGGCAAATAACTTGCATAAGTTTTATCTGGTGGAAGTCGAACGCTATCGGGTACTGGGGAAAGATGTGCTGGCAATGGAGATGTATGACAAAGCGATTGCCACTGCGAAACAGAACGAGTATATCCATGAAGAAGCCCTCGCTCACGAACTCGCCGCTAAGTTCTATCTGGCCAAAGGGAAAGCCAAAATCGCCGCGCTATACATGCAAGACGCCCGCTATTGCTATCAGCTGTGGGGGGCGGCGGCTAAGGTGAAAGATTTGGAGAGGCGCTATTCTGAGTTGCTTTCCCGAAACTCATCAGTCACCCGCACAGGTGCAATCAGCACAACATCTACTGCTTTAAGCACAAGTGACAGCGGGCGTTCGTCAGAACTGGATTTGGCCACGGTGATGAAAGCTTCGCAAGCTATTGCTGGGGAAATCTTGCTAGACAAGTTGCTGGCGAAGCTGATGAAGATTCTCATCGAGAATGCCGGTGCGCAAAAAGGCTACCTGATTCTAGAAAGCAAGGGTGTAGAACGCGAGCGTCGCGTCTCTACGGATTGAGGCGGAAGGTGCGGTGGATTCCACCGGCAGCAACGAACAGGCGGTGTTGCAGTCAATCCCTATCGAGGGCGTCTTACCGGCAGCCATTATCAACTATGTCGCCCGCACGAAGGAGAGTGTCGTTCTTGACGATGCTGCCGGTGAAATCCCAAATCCCAAATCCCAAATCCAAAATCTCAATGCTCCCTACCTCCTGGAGAATAAGCCCAAGTCGGTGCTGTGCGCCCCTCTGCTCAATCAAGGCAAACTCACCGGCATCCTCTATCTGGAAAATAATCTGACAGCGGGAGCGTTTACCCCTGACCGGCTGGAAGTCTTAAAACTCTTATCTGGGCAAGCCGCTATCTCCATTGAAAATGCTAAACTCTACTCAGAGTTGCGCGAAAGTGAGAGCCGGCTGGCTCAATTCCTGGAAGCCGTGCCGGTGGGCGTCGCAGTCCTGGATGCCACCGGCAAACCCCTCTACAGCAATCGCACCGCACAGCAGTTGGTTGGCAAAGGAGTAGTAGCTGATGCCCAAATTGAGCAATTGGCAGAGATTTATCAACTCTATATCGCCGGCACCTCTCAGCTATACCCCGTCGATCAACAGCCTATTGTGCGGGCGTTGAGAGGCGAAAGTACCAGCGTTGACGATATGGAAATCCACCTACCCGACAAAATTGTCCCCGTAGAGGTTTGGGGAACGCCCATCTATGACGCTCAGGGCAACATTGCATACGGGATAGTCGCCTTTCAAGATATCACGGAACGCAAACGGGCAGAAGCAGAGCGGGAAAGGTTCACTTCGGAACTGTTCCAACTCAACAAAGCTTACGAGCGCTTTGTGCCGCGCAAATTTCTCGAATTTTGCAAAAGAAAAGCATTGTCGATGTCAAGTTGGGCGACCAAGTGCAGCAGGAGATGTCGGTGCTGTTTTCCGACATTCGCGACTTCACCACCCTCTCCGAAAGCATGACGCAGGAGGACAACTTCAAATTTATCAATTCCTATCTGAGTCGCATGGAGCCGCTGATTGTCGAAAATCGCGGCTTTATCGATAAATACATCGGCGATGCGATTATGGCGCTGTTTAGCGGCGGAGCGGATGATGCGGTAAAAGCCGGCATTGCCATGCTGCACCTGCTTGCCGAATACAACCGGCACCGCCTCAAATCTGGCTATATCCCGATAATGATTGGCATCGGAATCAACACCGGCTCTCTCATGCTCGGAACAGTCGGCGGGCACAACCGCATGGATAGCACAGTTATCAGCGATGCCGTCAATCTCGCCTCCCGCATTGAAGGACTGACAAAAAATTATGGCGTGTCGCTGTTAATCACTCACGAGACTTTTCTGCGCTTGACAAATCCAGCTGATTATGCTTTCCGCCTCATCGGTCGGGTGAAAGTTAAAGGCAAATCAGATATGGTGGTTTGAAGTCTTTGATGCCGATCCGCCGGCACTGCGAGCTGGCAAGTTAGCCACCAAGACAGCTTTTGAACAAGCGCTGCTGCTGTATTATATGGAAAACTTCGCTGAAGCCGCACAGCTGTTTCAAGATTGCCTGCGCCACAATCCGGGGGATAAAGTGGCTGAAATTTATCTGGAACGCTGCCGGCAAAAGTAGGGTGCGTTCCCAGAGGGAACTCACCCTACAATATCGCTTAATTGGTTCGGGAGAGGTCGGCGGAGCCGACAAATAGGCGTTCCCAGCCTCGGGCTGGGAACGAGGAACGAAACGAGGAAGAGACGCCCGTAGGACAG
The DNA here is from genome assembly GCA_964546515.1 of uncultured Oscillatoria sp. GTDB lineage: Bacteria > Cyanobacteriota > Cyanobacteriia > Cyanobacteriales > Oscillatoriaceae > Oscillatoria. The sequence goes on along the minus strand of CAZJNL010000021.1, from coordinate 7,234 downwards.
GCGTCTCGCCTGTCCTCCCCCCTGTATGCGAGCGATTTCAACCGCCCAGCTGCTTTTCAACCGGCACAGGGCGGTGGAAGCGAATGCCTATAAAAACGTCATAAACAAAACTCCAAAAACTGTCTTTTTCCAGCAGCCCTAGGGTTTGGGGGCTGCCTTTTGCATCTAGCAAGGGTTTGGTCGCCCAGTAGGCAGCCTGGTAGTTATACCAGGGAATAGAGGGCCATAAATGGTGGATTAAATGGTAATTTTGTCCCCCAATCAGGATATTGAGAATTGGGCTGGGGTAAACTCTGGCATTTTTCCAGCGAGCGCGCTCTTGGAAGGGCCGGTGGGGGAGATAGTCAAAAAACAGTCCCAGCGCTAGCCCGACGACTAAGGAGGGCAATCCCCAGTAACTGAGAAGATAGTCCAAATGGTCGTGCTGGCAGGCTAGATAGATTACCGTCACCAGGAACAGCCGGCTCAAAAACCATTCCAGCAACTCCCAGTTGCGCCACAGACGCCGCTGGAAGAAGAACACCTCGTGGTAAAAAAACCGAGGCGCAATCAGCCACAGGGGTCCGCCGGTGGAAACGAAGTGATCCGGGTCGTTTTCGGGATCGTTGACGTGGGCGTGATGCTGCAGGTGAACGCGGGTAAATACGGGAAAGGCAAAGCCCAGCATCAGGGCGCTGCCGTGCCCCAAGAGGGCATTCACCAGCCGATTGGGGTGGGCCGCGTTGTGGCAGGCGTCGTGGATCACCGTCCCCGCCATGTGCAAGGCGATCGTATTGATGCAAAAGCAACACCAGTGTGGCCAGTTCCCGAACCAGAAGCCGAGGTGGGAGCTCGCAAATAGGGCGACTGCCGCTAGAAACATCAGTAGCGTGGGATTCAAGTCGCCAGGAGGCCCGAGGAATTCTTTGGGAACTGTCAGAGGCTGCCGGGACTCCGACATTGTGGTCTTTACTCCTTGTTGTTGACTCTGGCGTAGTATACGATACAAAGGCGCAATAATAAAGTTTTGTTGCGGACTTTTGTTTGCCACTCGCGGCTCTGTAAAAAACTGTAAAAGTCCCGGTGCGGTTTGCACCGGCAGACTGCCGGTGCCAGGAGACAGGTGGGTCAGCGGAGGAGCGAGGAGTCAGTGTGCTTGCCGGCGCTCTGGCAATCTTGCTGTTCGGGCGGTGGGGGTTTACCTCAATCTCGCCAGTTCGCCACATCCGTTATATAATTTCCTGCCACTCTTGCAATGCGCTCACGCTCCACTGTTCGCAGTGAACATTTTTCAGATCCTAAATCTTGTATGAATTCAAAGGTAGGTTTGACTTGAATTAGCGTACAACCAAATCAGATGCATCTTTCCTTAGAAGGTTGGATTTTCAAAGAGTTAAGTTCGATTAAATATTGTCAAGATTTATATCGAACAGGTGGGATGACAGCTGAAAATATCCAACTAAATTTAAAACCGAAATGTACCGTCTTGAAGCAGGCAGCCAATAACTGTGGGCTCTGGCCAGTCAGAGTAGGATTTGGGAATCATGTTATTAAGTAATGTAATGCTATGGTGAGCGATCACTCTTTTTTCCACCGGCTATCCTCGGCTTTTGCCTTCCCCAATGAAGTGCAACTCAGTCAGATTCGAGTTCCTGACAAGCAAAGCGCCCTGTTACGGAAAATTATTGACCGCATCCGCAACTCGCTGGAGCTGAAAGTGGTGCTGCAGACAGCAGTGGATGAAGTGGCCACCCGGCTGTTGGTGGATCGCTGCTGTTTTCTGTGGTACTACAACGATACGCAGCGGGTGCAAGTGGTCTGCGAGCGGACTTGTGGCAATCAAAAACCTTCTCAATTAGGGTATTACCCCCTGGAAAGCTTTGGCTCAGCCGCCACCGCAATCGCTCAGGGTGCCTTAATCGTCAATTATGGCCCCGACTCCAACCCACAGGGCGTGGGTGCGATGGCCAGACTGATGTCCCGATTGTCGGTGCCCCGATTGGGAACACCCCAGCCCGCACCGAGAAGCCAGTACCAGCAGCCCCCTCGCGTACTCGGGGCACTCGCCAACCTGCTGGTTCCCGTAAAAAATCAAGTCGGCTGGACCGGTTTTATTGCCTGCCTCTGCGACCGTCCTCGGCAGTGGACGGCGGGCGAAATTGAATTCTTGCAGTCCATAGCGCAACAGCTGGAAATTGCCATTCGCCAAGCCCAACTTTACGAGCAAACCGAAAAACAAGCCCAGCGAGAGCGACTGATCAACCAAATCACCACCCAAACCCGCCAGAGTTTGAATCTGGAGACAATCCTCAATTCGGCGATCGCCCAGCTGGTGGAAGCCTTAAAGGCAGAACGCTGCCTCGTCCATTTAGTCGAAGATGGGGATTCCAGCTCGCACACCCAACCGCTCTGGGAAGATGGCTTGGAGAGCGCAGCTTGCGAGGTTGCCTTCCGACGCCGGCACCTGCTTGAGGTTTGCCGAGACAGCTGCTCTCCTTCTATAGATGATTTTGACACTCACGGACCGATTACCCAGTGGGTGATCGAACACCAGCAAATGGTTGCGATCCCGGACGTGACCAAAGATCCCCGCATCGGACCGAATAACCCCGAATACCTGAAGGCTAGCATCAAATCCTCCCTCGTCGTGCCGGTCTGTACCGGCGATCAACTGCAGGCGATTCTGTATATTAACCAGTGCTCTTACACTCGCTACTGGTCTAAAAACGACCAGAAGTTAGCCCAAGCCGTTGCCGACCAGTTGGCCATTTCCATTCAGCAGGCTAACCTGTACGCCCGCGCCAAAGCAGCCGCTGCCAAAGCCACCGCTCAAACCCTGCAGCTGACCCAGCTCCTGCACGATCTCAAGCAAAGCCAGATGCAGTTAATTCAAACGGAAAAAATGTCCGCCCTGGGCGAGCTGGTTGCCGGTGTGGCGCACGAAATTAACAACCCTGTTAACTTTATTTACGGCAATCTCAACTACGCCCACAACTACATCCAAGAGTTGCTAGACCTGGTGCAGCTCTACCAAAAATACTATCCCCACCCCGCCCCGGAAATCCAGGAACACTGCGAAAGCATTGACCTGAATTTCCTAACTGAGGATTTGCCCAAACTCTTGACATCGATGAAAATAGGGGCTGAGCGCATTCGCGAGATTGTGCTTTCGCTGCGGAATTTCTCGCGAGTTGACCATGCCGAAATGAAGCAGGTCAATTTGCACGAGGGGATTGATAACACGCTGCTGATTCTGCAAAACAGGCTGAAGCCTAACGGCAGTCGTCCCGGCATTGCCATCGTTAAGGAATACTGCCTTCTGCCGCCGGTGGAGTGCTACGCCGGACAGCTCAATCAGGTGTTTATGAATATTATCAGCAATGCGATTGACGCACTTGAAGAAGGAAATGGGGCATCGGGCGCGGAGCGTCAGAAAGACAAGAAATCACCAATGCCCGATGCCCGATGCCCCATGCCCACCATTCGCATTCGCACAGAAGTAAAGTACCCCGATTGCGTGACGGTGCGGATTGCTGATAACGGCCCGGGAATGTCAGAATCTGTCAAAGCCCGACTGTTTAACCCCTTTTTCACCACCAAGCCGGTGGGAAAGGGCACTGGACTGGGACTGTCGATCAGCTATCAGATTGTGGCAGACAAGCACGGTGGGTGCCTCACCTGTCACTCCCAACCGGGACAGGGAACAGAATTCTGCATTGAAATCCCCCTGCGGCAAAACCTGCGCCCGTGTGCCGGTGCGGTTGCGGCGATCTCAGCCGTCTCAACACCGGCAGCGGTCGCTTCCCATTGAAGGGAGAAGCTCGGGTAGGGGCGACTCTTACAGTCGCCTTGTCTCTGGCAATACTTACGCAGCGAGGACTCTCATTTACGTTTGATTACTTTTATTAAAAAGGCGGGGGGAGCGGCGAGAGCTTCTCATCCTTGACCGCACATCGCTCAGACATAATAACCGATGAATTCTATAACATCCGGCTGGTTGCTTTGACTGTAAATGGGGGCTTCGCGCCGAATAATAAAGCAGGCAATTAACCGGATATTATGGGAGTGCTTGTTTGGGAAAGAAATTAGCCGCAGACAGAGAAAAGAGAAAACCGGCAGCCGCTATGCTATAATATAAAGTCGGTTAATTGCCTGTGGGGCAGATGCTCCCCATCCGCGCCTCTCCCCATGCTTTGGCGTCTCAATCCGAATCGGATGTTTGCTCGCTAGCAACAGGGGCTTTGGGAAAATTCAGGACAGGGAGGCGCTGACCCCGAAAGACTTCCTCGGACGCCTCACCGATGTCCCGGATCAGGGCGGTCAGGGCTTTACCCCCCCACAAGCAGAGGATCGCGGGCACCGTCGCCAAGCTCAACAGCATGTCCGAGGGGAAGCCGTCGCTACTGGGCGGGCTTTGCCTGTTTGAAGGGGTGTCAAATGCATTAGTTTCTGATACGGTTTGGCTAGGGAATAGCATCTGTAACTTCCAAAAACGCTTCGGGTGGAAATTTCTTGCGCCCAAGCGCAAGCTCACCAACAACTATGCCAAAAGACAGGGCAGGTGTGCTATTTCTAACGATCTAAACGACTAGCAGGTACTGCGACGCTGATGTTGAAAGTGGATGAGCGTGTCGGGGCAAGCAGCCAGCCCACTCTAAACGAGTGGGCGTCAAGCGCCTTAGGACTGCCAGAAGTGCGGGTGCAAGTCCGGCTGCGCGGGAATAACTTGTACCTTCTGTGTGAAGGCACACCCTGTCCGGATGTGGCGTTCGCCGTGCCTAAGTTCGCCCGGGCACTGGCGGCGAACCCCTTGGAAACCCAACGCCAACCGGAGCTGCCCCGGATATACCAGGTATTTCTTTCCGGTCGGGAGTTGGGCCACAATCGCCCGGACTGGACGGTGCGGCTTGACCCCAACCAGCTAGACCGATATCTGGAGCGGGGTAAGCCTTCTGCGCCGCCAATGCCAGAACCGCCCAGTCCCGCACCAGCGATTCCAGCCCCTAGCTCCGAGTCCAACCCACCGACACTTGAGAGTTCCGCAACCGGGCTGCAGCCACCGGCTGCCACAGCAGCACTAGAATCGCCCCGTTCGGGCCTGCCCAGCACCCGGAGGCGGGCCAGCAGGCATCTAGGGCCCGAGGAGCAAGCCGACGCCATCGCCCGCCATCTCAGCCAAAGCCTCAGTCAGTTCGGGATTGCGGTGCGATGCAGCGTCAAAGAGTTTCAGCCCGCCCCGACAGCGAAGTTGAAGTCAAAGCCGTCACCGGAAGCGCCCCAAACGCGCAAACGTCTGTGGATTGTCTGCGAGCTCGCCTACAGCCCAGAACCGTCTTTGCTAGAAGAACCGATTGTCAGGCGGTTGCGGGCCCTGTTAGATACGCCGCTGGGGGAATTTCTCAAAGATTTCAAGTCGGCGTCGATCATCGGGCGAGTCAGCGGTGAGGCTAAACCTGACTGGGTTGTGCGCGTCAACCTGACTCCTCCTGAGGAGATCCTCAGCTCGTGGTCTCGCTGGGGTGATGTCCAGGCGATAGCTGCGCTGCTCAATCGCGCTTTAGCTTCCCAGAAAGTGGCAGTGAAAGCGGCGCTACAGGAATCGACGCTCCACCTGCTGTGCTCTGTGCGTGGGAGTTCTCTCTCACCAGGCTTGGAAGCGCCCGAAAAGCAGCTGTGCGTGCCCGCTGTGCAAGAGGTGCTGCAAAACATCGCCCCTCAAGGCATCCACGCCGCCACGATTTACGGCGTCAAAGCTTCTGAAAATCAGTTAGAAACCCAGCTGTTCATTTCCGCTGAAACGCTTCTGGCTCAAGAAGAGTCGCCGGTTTGGATACACTGGCTGGATTTACCCGCTTCCAAGGAGCCTGCTAAAGCAGAAACAGCCCTGGAATTGGCGTATCGCGGAGATATTGCCGCTCTCACCTTTTTGCTCGACCGGGTAATTAATTCAAATTTGAATGTCAAACTGGCTACGGGCGGCATCATGGTCGAAGTTATCCAAAAAGGCGACTTGCTGCACGCGATCAGCGACGCATCAGTCTGCCCCCAACAAAGTCGGGTGGGACCGCCGGTAGCTAGGTTCCTGCGCCAGCTGCAAATCCCGGGAATTAGTGGGGTGCGAGTCTACGGACGCCGTGCCGGTACTAAGCTGCCCCTCTGGCGCTACGGCGCTGATTTTGTAGCTCGCAGCAAGGTAAAAGCTGAGCCACCTCAAGAGTTGGCCGCCCCAGTCACAGGCTCTGGCGATTTGCTCTCTGAACCGGGTGAACTGGTTTTCCGTCCCGACCTCAAGCTGGAGGAAGACGATGCCAGTCCGCAGAAGCTTGAGGAAAAAATCGTTGAGGCGGTGCAGCTTGTGCTGATTCGCTCGCAAGTGTTTGTTCCGAGCAACCCCCTAGCCCGTCAAGTCACTCCCCAAGGAGTGTGGGTTGCCGTAGTCTGGGGTGCCGTGGGATTGCTCCTCACCCTGCAAACGGACTGGGTGCTCGGCGCACTGCTGCGCTCCCGCTTCAATCAGGCTGACCCACAAGCAATAGCGCAAAAGCCAGTAAATGTCAACCCCCAGCTGCCGGCACCAACCGTGTCAGTGCCCCTGCCCCAAATCGAACTGCCAAAATCAAAAACCGACGACCGGTCTGTGTTTAATGTCTCTGGGTTTACCCAGCAGGGTGAGAGCGAGGTCACTATTACCGGCACCTGCCAGACCACAGGCGGGGACATCGACCCAGAGCGCTGCGTTCCGGAATCGCCCAACTACCCCAGCTTCAACAGCCGGCAGCTCGACCAGCAGCTGGCCATCTATCAGAAGTACCTGGAAGAGGTAGGAAGGCCAGATGTGATGATTGTGGGCAGTTCCCGGGCCCTGCGGGGAGTCGATCCGCTAACGCTGCAAAAAGTCCTGAACGAGCAGGGGTATCCGGGGCTGAAAATATTTAACTTCGGGATCAACGGCGCTACGGCGCAAGTGGTAGATTTGCTGCTCAGAGAAATCCTTCAGCCGGAGCAGCTGCCAAAAATGATTCTGTGGGCGGATGGGGCGCGGGCTCTCAACAGCGGTCGGGTGGATATTACTTACAACGGCATCGCCCTTTCTGAAGGCTACAAACGGCTGGCGTCGGGAAAGCGCCCCGTCGTCACTCCCGGTGCGGCGAAATCTTCCCAGTCTGGGGAGTCTGCAGCTGGCGCGTCTGCGGGCAAGCCGGTGGCTGAGACATTTTGGAGGAGCAGCTATCAAGAAATCGGCGAGTGGCTCAAT
>CAZJNL010000020.1:0-16076 GCA_964546515.1 uncultured Oscillatoria sp. | reverse complement strand
AAAACACCGGCTTTAGACCTGTTTTGTATATATGCTTTCTAACGGAGATTACAAAATTTGCTCTAACCCCTAACCCCTTTAGGGTGCGTTAAGGCACATTTGAATCCGCCTCTGGCAAACCGCCCGCCACCGGCACCTGTGGCGGGGCGGTGTGGGATTGCACAGCGGCTGAGTTTAAATAATAGGAGTGGCGGGGAATACTGAAAACAAAGACAATCTCAGCTGCCTCGTCGGCGCGTAATTATACCCCACACCGAGGTCATGGTCAAGCCTTTTCCACTCAAGGCAGCAGGGATTTTTCTGTCGGGCGCACTGGCGCTTGTCAGCGTGGCGTGCGGGAGCGAAAATCCTGACCGCAGTGCCGGTGGCAATGCGGGGGGTGCCCAACCGGCACCGGCAGCGAAACCGAACCCAGCAGCGAAACCGAAGCCAGCTGCATCGCCGGTGAATCAACTAATCGATGATGCGGCGGCGCAAAAGTCGTGCGAACTGGCGCTGGACAAAGCCGCCAGCGCCGCGCTCATCAGTCAGTCCGCCCAGTCTGCTTCCGATTGGCACCTAGTGGACATCCAGTGGCAGCAGGCGATTGCGCTACTGAAAACAGCGCCCTCCGCGAGTCCGAGCTGCAAGCTAGCCAAAACCAAGATAGAGCAATACCAGCGCCATCTTGCCGGTGGCAAAAAGCAGGTCGCATGTACGAACGCCTTTTGTCGCGTCTCTACACCGGTGGTGTTGAGCGCCCCAGAGGTGTTTCAAGTCCCAGTCAAACGGCGCATTGCTGGAGTTGCGGTTATCGAGGTGACTTTTAATAGCAAGCACACTTTCGAGATGATTGTAGATACGGGAGCCAGCGGTACAGTGATCACCTCACAAATGGCACATAAATTAGGAGTGGTTGCTAAGGGTGCCCTGCTAGCGGACACTCCTAGCGCCAAAGGGGTGAAATTTTCCACCGGCACAGTAAAGTCCATTGAAGTGGGGGGTGCGGCTGTCAGCAACGTGCGAGTAGCCATCGCGCCGCAGCTAGAGATGGGACTGCTGGGGCAAGACTTTTTTAGCCGGTACGACATCACCTTCAAACAAGATGTTGTCGAATTTCACACTCGCTGAAATCAAAAAAAATTAATTTAAAATTATTAATTTTTCCTTCAAAAAGGGGGAAAGCCTGTGCGAAAACTGCTGACTGCGCTGATTTACCTGACTGGAATTGCTCTAGCCGGCACTGCCGCAATGGCTCAGGAATATGAGGGGTGTTTCCTGATCGACAAAAAAGGCAATGTGGTGCAATTAACGAAGCTGTGCCCCAATAACGGACGACAGGTGGTGCCGGCGACAGCCCCAGGGGTGGTTCAAGCCCCTATCAAACGTCGCGATGGTGGCACCCCCGTGATTGATGTCGTCTTTAATGGCAATCAAACCTTTGAGATGCTGCTCGATACGGGAGCCAGCGGTACTGTAATCACCCCTAAAATGGCAGAGGTACTGGGAGTGAAGCCACACAAGACGGTGCGAGTGAATACGCCCAGTGACACTGGCGTTGAATTCCCCCTCGGGCGTGTGGCTTCCATTCAAGTCGGCGCTGCTGTGGCCAACAATGTTTCTGTTGTCATCTCACCGAGCCTAGAAATTGGCCTGCTCGGCCAGAATTTCTTTGGCAAGTATGAGGTTACAATTAAAAAAAATGTCATCGAATTTCGCGACCAGTCATCAGAAGTGACCGTTCAAAAGTAGGGTGCGTTCCCCGCGATCGCAGTAGGAGCAGAGCGGTGTTCCCAGGAGGGAACGCACCCTACAAGTCAGTGGAAAAGTAGGGTGCGTTCCCCACGAGCGCAGCAGGAGCAGAGCGGTGTTTCCTTCAGGGAACTTTAAAAAGTAGGGTGCGTTTCCCAGACTCGCAGTAGGATATGAGCGGTGTTATATTGAGGGAACGCACCCTACAACTTAGTTCAAAAGTTATGGCCAACCACTGTAGGGGCGGGTTCACCCGAGATGTTTGCCACAAATAGATAACATTTATAAACCCGCCCCCACCCAGTTCAAAAGTAGGGTGCGTTGCCCAGGATCGCAGTAGGAGCAGAGCGGTGTTCCCTTGAGGGAACGCACCCTACAAGATATTTATTGGAGTCCAGAAATATGAATCAGACATTTCTCGTTCTGGGGGGCACCGGCAATACCGGCAGGATCGTAGCTGAATTCCTCCTTAAGGAAACCGATGTTCAACTTGTATTAGCGGGAAGAAATCAGGACAAAGCTGAAGCTCTCGCAACCGCGCTCAACCACCAATTCCAGGTTAATCGCGTTTTTAGCATGAGAGTTGACGCCGCCGCTCCCGCAAGTCTCAAAAACGCTTTTGAGAAAGTGGATTTTGCGATTGTCGCTTCCAGCACTTCCGCGCATGTAAAAAATGTTGCAACGGCTGCCATCGCTGCCGGCATTGATTATTTGGACTTTCAGTTGTCCACTGCCAACTTCAACACCCTCAACTCTCTGAAACAGGAAATAGAGCGAGCGGGCTGCTGTTTTATTGCAGAGGCGGGATTTCATCCCGGTTTGCCGGCTGCCTTAGTTCGCTATGCTGTTCCCTACTTTGACTCTCTGGAACTTGCCAATGTGGCCAGTGTGATTAAGCTGAATTGGAAGCCGATAGACTTGTCGGATTCTACTGTTGATGAGATGGTAGAAGAATTTAAGAATTTTCAAACGAGCTTTTTTCAAACCGGCACCTGGGTAGAAGCAGGTTGGAGCGAGACAAAGAAATTCTACTTTGGCGCAGAATTTGGCGAGCAAACCTGTTTCCCCATGTTTTTGGAAGAGATGCGATCTTTACCGGAGACAGTGCCATCGCTGAAAGAAACCGGCTTTTTTGTGGGGGGATTGAACTGGTTTGTGGATTCTCTCGTCATTCCCCTAAGTTTAGGCGCTCTGGCGATTTGGCCGGTGGGAGCGGTGAAGCCGGTTGGGAAACTGCTGAATTGGGGGTTAAAAACCTTCAGCAAGCCACCGTACCGCACGATTTTGCTGCTAGAAGCGAGCGGCTGGAAAGATGGAAAATACCAGACGGTGCGAGTTAAACTCTCTCACGAAGATGGGTATGTGCTGACAGCGATTCCCGCTGTGGCTTGTTTGCTTCAATATCTGGATGGCTCGATTCGGAAACCGGGACTTTGGCTGCAAGCCAACTTGGTGGAGCCAAACCGACTGTTGAAGGATATAGAAAGATTGGGTGTTGCTGTGGAAATGGGTGCGTAACACTTTGACAGGAAGGCGGTTGAGGAGCATCCCTTTTTAACGCGCCCACCTATCAGGGCGAAGCATGAGGGTTGTAAATCTTTGGCTTTGTCTCCTAGATTCTTCGCCCTCATGCTTCGCCTCTACAAAAGTCCTCGTTGACTCTCGTTTCTCCTCGTTCCCAGCATGAGCTGGGAACGAGAGTGGGAACGGGAGTGTCAGGTTATTTTCTCAATTGCGACTCAATTGCGAAGGAATTTGACCAGCTGCTCTAGCTTTGACCAACCGGCACCGCTGTGGAGAATTTCCTTGGCTCGGGAGATGCCGGCGGCGTGATTTTCCAGGGGAATGACGCCTGCAACTTGGAGGGCTAGTGCGGCATTCAAAGCTACCGCATCTTGTTGCGCCGGCGTTCCCTTTCCTTGCAGCACGTTGCGCAAAATCTCTGCATTTTCTGGGACATCACCGCCGCGCAGCTCCCCAGTCGGTGCCGGTGTCAAGCCCACCTCTTGCGGGTTGAGGGTGGCTCGCCGCACTTCGCCGGCTGATAAAATGGCCAAGTCTGTGATATCTGCCAGCCCAGCTTCGTCCAGTTTCTCGCGCCCGTGCGCGACAATGGCCAGCTGGGTTCCCAACTGCCCCAAGGCGTGGGCCAGGGTTGTCACCAAATTGGCATCGAACACGCCGATTACCTGGCCGGTGGGCCGCAAAGGATTGACCAGAGGGCCAAGGAGGTTAAACACCGTCCGCACTCCCAGGGTTCGGCGCAGCGGCGCTACGGCTTTTAGTGCTGGGTGCCAGCCGGGGGCAAATAGAAAGGTGATGCCGACTTCGCCGAGTGCGGCGTGCACCTTCTGACTGTCAGCGCTGAGGTTGACGCCCAAGGCTTCCAGGACATCCGCTGAACCGACGCGGCTGGAGGCGGAGCGATTGCCGTGCTTGGCCACCGGCACGCCGGCGGCGGCGGCGACGAAGGCAACGGCGGTGGAGATGTTGAAGGTTGAGGCTCCATCCCCGCCGGTGCCGCAGGTGTCAATCAGGGGAGTTGGGATTTGGGCGCTGGGGGTTGTGGCGGACTGGGATTGCAACACTTCAGCCATTCCCGCCAGTTCGTCAGCGTGAACTCCCTTTGCTTGCAGAGCGGCTAGAATACCGCCGGAGAGTGCCGGCGGGATTTCTTCGCTGAGCCATCCGAGCATCAGTCTGGCGGCTTGCTCGCGGGAGAGGGAGTGCCGGTCGAGCAGCTGTTGCAGCAAGATTGGCCAGCTGGGGGCGTCAGCTGGGGCGTCTTTGGCTGCCGGTGTTGGTGAATGAGTCATATATTGGTTAGTATGTGGGGCGCGGCCAAAAGAGGGGTTGAGCAAATCATCCTCTTGAATGGCAGTTCTGTTACAATTTAAAGTCTACCAGTGCGATCCTTGCAAAGTTTCTGTACTGAAGTAGGCCAAAAAGCAGTATTGTATAGCCGAGGAGGTTTACTCGGGGTCTAAAACTGCTCTACAGGGTGTTGGTGCTGACTTGGGAGTAGGGGCGGGTGTATAAATGCACTGGCTATTGTAGCCGCCTCAAGGGCTGCTTCCCGCAGGGGAACCCGCCTGCGCGGAAGACATTAATAATGAACCGCCAAGACGCCAAGTGCGCCAAGAAGGAAGAAGAAAGAGGAGGCGGGGTGGAAAAATTAATTGCGGGTTAGTTTTTACAACTTTTTTTGGATCTTCATCTTTATGGATTCTCAAAACTCACAGTTTCCCCTAGAGGAGAGAGAGCTGTCCTCAGCGCAGGCGACCGCATCTCCGCACAACAGCCGCTCTAAAAATTGGATTAAGCGGCTGTTCAGTCGCTTAAGTATACGGCAAAAAATCAGCTTTGGTTATGCCATTTCTATCGGGATTGCTCTTTTGGGAGCGGTGACTGGACGGCTGACAGAAAACTTTTACGAGCGTCAGGCAATGATTCAACTCAACCGGTCCCATGAGGCGACCAAGATGTTGAATCAGCTACAAGCTGCTATGCTGCACGCAAAAGGTCAGGAACAGCAGCTGATTATTTTAGGAAAAAATGCGAAAATATTGAGGGAGGCATCTTCGGAACTCAAGTCTGCTATTGTGGAAACAGATCGGATCGCAGATGAAGCCGGTCGGGAACTGAAGTCGTACTACGCCAAGTTGCAAAATTCTTACCATCAAAAAAACTGCGACCTTCTGAAAAGCTTGATGCGAGATTATCAAGCAACTGTCGATGCTTACTCCCAGCAGCTAGAGGTTATCATAAACCGCATAAAATCCGCTAGTTTGCAGCCAGATGAAGTTCAGGAAGTGCAGCAGTTGCTGATAAACTTTTCCCAAAGCGAAGCCTCGCTCAAGTTTAGCAAACTGTCCCGAGAGCTGTCAGCGCTGGTGGAATCTTTTCAGCAGGAGACAGAGGAGGAGTTCAAAGACTATCGGGAAGCAGAAATGCTGGGAATGACAATTATGGTGGGCAGTCTGCTGGTGTCAGCTGTAACGGCTGCTGCTCTGGCTTTTTATACAAGTCGGGCGATCGCGCGTCCGATTGAAGAAGCAACTAAAGTGGCTCGGCGGGTGAGTGAGGAAGCGAATTTCGATCTGCAAGTGCCGGTGACAGCAGAGGATGAAGTTGGGGTGCTGACGACTTCTCTGAACCAGATGATTCAGGCAGTGCGAGTGTACACTAAAGAATTGAAGCACGCGCAGGCTCAGCTGATTCAAACCGAGAAAATGTCCGCACTCGGCAATCTGGTTGCCGGTGTGGCGCATGAAATTAATAATCCTGTTAGTTTTATTTACGGGAACATCAAGTACACGGAAGCCTATATGGAAGATTTGCTTAGGGTTTTGCATCTCTACCGGCAGCACTCCCCTCAGCTAAAGCCAGAAATTCAGGAGGTGATAGAAAGCATTGACCTGGAATTTCTGGAAGAAGACTTGCCCAAAACTCTGGCTTCTATGAAAAACGGCGCGGAGCGGATTCGCCAGCTGGTGGTGTCGCTGCGCAACTTCTCCCGCCTGGATGAAGCGGAGGTGAAAGCCGTCGATCTGCACGAAGGAATTGAGAGCACGCTGGTGATTTTGAACAGCCGGCTTAAAGATAAAATTGAGGTGATAAGGCAGTTCGGAGATTTGCCGACGGTGTCGTGCAATCCCGCGCAGCTGAACCAAGTTTTTATGCACGTCCTCTGCAATGCGATTGACGCTTTGTTAATGGGGCACCAGGCATCGGGCGAAGAGCGTGGGGAAGAAAAACAATCCCCGATGCGCAGTGCCACAATCCCTACTATTCGGATTCGCACTTCAATAGGGCATGGGGAATGGGGAATGGGGGATGGGGAAAAAGAACAATCACCAATGCCCAGTGCCCTGTGCCCCATGCCCAATTCTCCATTTGTTCGGATTGCGATTGCTGATAATGGCCCGGGTATTACACCAGAGATTAAAGATAAGATATTTGACCCCTTTTTCACTACCAAGCCGGTGGGTGCCGGCACCGGCTTAGGGCTTTCTATTTGCTACCAGATTGTCGAACAGCATGGGGGTGAGATTGAGTGTATTTCAACTCCGGGTGAGGGAGCGGAGTTTGTGATTACTGTGCCGGTTAAACAGGTGCCCTCTCAGGCACTCTCTCCCGCTTGATTGGATAGCTCTTGCTTGAAAAGTTGGCCCGCTCAATTTTCCCTTGTTAAGTAGGCGGGTATAAACTGATGTCTCGCACCGCTCTCAATAAAGGGGTGTAGGGGGTAGGCGGAGCCTCCCAACCGCTGTTCCTAGCTTGAGCTGGGAACGAGAAATACCGCTCTCAATAAGGGGGAGTAGGGGGTAGGCGGAGCTTACCAATCGTCGTTTCCAGGCGGTATCCGGGGAACGAGAAAACGAGAAATACCGCTCTCAATAAGGGGGAGTAGGGGGTAGGCGGAGCCTAGCAATCGTCGTTCCCAGCTTGAGCTGGGAACGAGAAAAAACTGAGTGGGGAGAGCTAGGTTTTTAGGAGCGGCAAACGGATGTAGAATGTTGTTCCAACTCCTGTTTCTGACTGAAAAGAAATCTCTCCACCGTGCGCGTCGATAATCGACTTGGCGATTGCTGTTCCCAAGCCGGTGCCACCGCCTTTTCCATAGGTCACAAACGGTTCAAATAAACGCGAGCGGATTGCCTCCGGGATTCCTGGCCCGTTATCGCTAATGTTTATTTCCGCCCACTCGCCAGCTGCCCTAGCGGTTATCTCCACCCGACCGCCGCGACCTTTGAAAGCCTCTACGGCGTTAGTCACTAGATTTTGCCAAACACGCATGAGCTTGTTCTCATCAGCGCTGACTGACACATTCTCTACCCGAGTTGCCAACTCGACTTTGGCATATTCAAAATAAGCGCGGTTTAGCTTTTGAAACTGCTGCAAAAAAGCGACGATGTTGACTGTTTTTCTGTCCAGCACAGAACTGCCTCGCGCAAATTCCAACACTTCATCTGCCATCCTCAACATGTGCTGTATCTGCGCTTGAATCAGATCGCAATACTCCTGACTCTGCCGGTCGGGATGCAGTTCTTTCAGCATTACACTGGCTAAATAGATGCCGGCAAAAGGGTTCTTGAAATCATGCATAATGCTATTGACCATTTCCCCGACCAACACCATTTTCTCCTTGTGTATCACCTCATTCACATATTCGTCCGTCGTGGCTCTCACCCGTTGAATAATGTAACCGAACAGGTTAATTGCCACCGGGCTTTTTGTGTTCTGCAAAATTTCCATTAGCTTGTCCCGCGCAATCTTGGCTAGGTTTGTCTCCCCGCAAGCTATTGCGCGTGCGCTGCGCGGCTGTCCGTCCAAAACCCCGAACTCGCCAAAAAAGTCGTTTGGCCCAGCCACGGCAACGGTTTGATATTTGTCGGGAGCGATGCGTTTGCTTACCGCGACTTGGCCGGATAAAAGTAAGTATAAACAGTCTGATATTTCGCCTTCTTCAAAAATCACCCCTCCCTCGGGATAGCTTTCCAGAATAGCCACCTGACAAAGTTGGGCAGCTTGCTCCGGTTCAAAATAGGAAATAAACCGGTGCGATTTCAGATCCATGATCCAGTACCTGCATCGTGTGTGTGGGAAGCCGCTTTCTTCTATCTTCCTTGATGGGGAACCCCGCGTGAAGTGGTCAATACCCATTCTCCCACGGCGAGAAGCGTCCCAGCTGACGTCTTGCCGTCCACCGTTACCCTAAGTTGGTCGGTTTCGCCGTGGCGCAAACCACAGGCGTCTGCGAAGTTAACTGGAGGGTGCGCACAAGGAGTGCCCCTACCGACCTGCATCTCTCCCATTTGGCTATTTTATCAGGTTTTATGAAAAATTCCCTAAATTTTGGGGAAAAAATATTTAATTTGAACGCCTGGTCAAAATGATTGATAGCTGACAGGGGCTAGCGCGAGCGGGGGGGGGGAAATTTAAACTTACAGATCGCTGTTCGGTAAAATCTCTACCCCTGGCCGATCTTGTGGCACGAAAATTGCTTATTTTGCTAAAAAGCTGTTGGAAAAATTTCAGCTATTCAAGCCTGTTTAAATAGTCGAAAATACTCTCATATCCTCTTTATTTAAATGCTTATCATCTCGGGGTTGGCCCACTCAATTTTGTATATATAAAGGTGTGTTAGGGGCTGGTTTATATAAGATATCTGTGCGACACAAAGGTTGTTGGTGAACCAGCCCCTACTGTACAGCAAGGATGCCAACGGAATCGATATCATTAATTTTTCTCCCCGCACTCCCGCACTTGGATATCACAAACCTGCGCTCCCAAATTCTAAGTATTTAACCGAACTTGATATCAACCGGCAGGCACCCCACTTCTGAGAATCTCGACCGGCACAAATGCAGTCGCGTCCCCATTTCAAAGAATTCCCCACGAGTTCACTCAAAAGCTAACAAACGCACACCGCAGGCGTACCAGCAGTGTGCCCGCACCTTCAGGAATTCGACTCGATTTTCCCGAACCCCACCACCGCATTTTGCCCCCCAAACCCAAAACTGAAACACAGCACTCGTCGAATCTCAGCCTGACGCGAAACCCGCACCCAATCCAAATCAAACGCCTGCTCGCTCAACCCCACACAAGGCGGCAAAACCTGATGCTGCAGCGCCATCAGGCAGAAAGCAGCGCCCAGGGCCCCAGACGCTCCCAGCGCGTGACCCGTCGCTCCCTTGGTGGAACTCACCGGCACCCTTTGGGGAAAGAGTTGCTCAATCAGCAGCGCCTCAAACTCGTCATTGAGCGTCGTGCCGGTGCCGTGAGCGTGGATGTAATCGATCTCAGATAGCGAAATCCCGGCGCGGTGACAGCACTGCTTCACAGCCGCCCTGGCACTCCTCCCCCCAATCCCCGGCGCATTAGCATAACACGCATCATTTGTCAAGCCAAAACCAAAAATTTTTCCATAAATCCGCGCCCCTCGGCGGCGAGCCAACTCAGCCGATTCCAGCACGAACACTGCGCCTCCCTCTCCGAGCACCATACCTTGCCGGTGCCGGTCAAAGGGATACGCGCCGGTTTGAGCCAAAGCGCCCATCTGGGCAAATCCTGCCAGAGTCAGCGGCGTCACCGGCGCTTCCACAGCACCGACAATCGCCCGCTGGCACTGACCCATTTCCACTAGGCTTGCCCCTTGCGCCAGCGCCCAAATTCCCGTAGCGCAAGCCGCCATCGGTGCCAGCACCGGCCCAGTCGCCCCGATCAGCCGCGCCGCCGAAATTGCCCCCATGTGGGGCAGCGTATCCAGCCAGTCGCAATACGCCGGTGTGGTGGGCACAGGCGAGACGCCGCCTGCGGCTTCCTGACGTTTGTGCGCAGGCTCGACGCCCGCGCCTACGCCCTGAGGACGTTGGAATTGCGTCTCGCCTGTCCCAAAAACCGGGAGGGGGCGGTAGAGGGCGTCGCTGAAAGATTCATTGGCCCGGTCTGTTGCTGCCCGAGAGCTGGCATAAAACTCCCGGGCCAGCATTTCCCACTGGGCCTGATAGCCGCGACTGGAGCCGAGAACCACCCCGCAGTCCAAGAGTGGCGGTTCCAGACCGGCATCCAAGAGCGCCGCCGCCACAACCCGCTCGGTGAGCGCCGGCAAATCAGCAGGCTTTGAGCCAATCAGTGCCAGAGGTCGGGGTGGCAGTTCCGGAAAAGGTTGATGGGCAAAGATGCCAGACTTTCCATCGAGCAGGCGCAGCCAACTTGCCTGCAAGCTGTCCCCCAAAGCACAGACCAGACCAATGCCGGTAACAACAATATCCATCAGTTGGTAGTGAGGACTGAAGTCCTCTCGAAGATCGAGCTTGTGGCGGTCATGCAGTCGGAGGGACAATAGGGCTATTTGCCGCCCAGCCTGAGATTTTCTATCCCCTGCGTCACCTTAGCCGATTCAATCCGATCGCCAAGCTGAATCTTGTCAACCACATCCATGCCCTGAGTTACATAGCCAAACACCGCATAGCTGCCATCCAAGACCGGCAGCTCCGCCAAAGTAAAGTAGAACTGCGAGGAAGCCGAATCTGGCAAAGACGAACGCGCCATCGCCACAGCACCGCGAGTGTGCCGCAATTGAGGTTGTGCCTCGACACCGGCATCTTTGAGCGTCTTGCTGTACACCGGCTCTTTAGCCTTTTCGGGCTTAATTTCTAGCGGAATGTAGCGAGGTCGAGACGTGGCTGGGTCAATAAAACTGCCAGTTCCCAGATTCCCAGAGGGGACATTGGGGTCTTTACTCTGCGGGTCGCCCCCCTGAACCACAAACGGTGTCGGCTCCCGCACCACTCGGTGAAACACCAGCTTGTCATAAACCCCCCGCTGCACCAGATCCACAAAATTGCCGGCGGTAATTGGGGCGTTGGTGCCATCGACTTCGATGGTAATCGATTCGCCTTTGACCACCATCACCACATTTGCCTTACCTTCCAGTCGGGGTAAATTGCTCGATTGCGGGTTGCTGGCAACAGTTGCCGGTGCTGAAGTTGTTTGGGCAGTTGAGGCATTGGGCGAAGAAGAGGAAGCCGCCTGCTGCTGGGCGCACCCCCCGATCAGCAACGCGCCCACAAAGAAAACAGACACTAGCCAGTGCCGAATTTTAATCTGCATTTTGAATCATCAAGACAATCGCTGTCCCGGCACCATCCGACGCCGAGACTGAGCCGCGTTCCCTACGCCGATCATAAGCCTTCCAGCGGCACGCCGAGAAAGCGAGCCAGTTCCGCGCCCTGATTTTCCAGTTCCGACAGGGGGAGGGGCTGACCGACCCGAGTCAGGGGAATATCTTTTTTGCCCTTAAGGCGCAGATAAAGGGCGCGGCGGGGATTGAGGCCCTCCTTAATGTCCACGCGAACCGATTGCACATCTGCTGTGCTGTAAGTCAGGTCAATGCGGCGATTTTTGCCGGGGAAGCCCCAGCGGAAAATCCGAATCTCGCCTGTTTGCTTGTTGAATTCGTTGTAGCCGCCGCCGACATCCCAGAGTACCGTCAGCCACAGGTAAAGGCTGAGCAGCAAGCCGGCTGTCCCATACAGCCCCATCACCAGCCCTTGCGGGACAAACACCAGTTGGGTGGGGTCAGACAGGGGCAGCAGATTCACCTTCAGGTAGCTGGAAATCCCGGACAGGAGAAAGCCGGTGGCCCCCAAAGAGATGACCGTGGCCCAAAAATAGTTGCTCAGTCGGCGAGATCCGACAATCTCCTTGCGGAGTGTGCGTTCGCTCTTGGAGAGGGTTTGTCCAGTCATGGAACATTAACGCTCAATTCAGTTTGTAGTGAGGACTTCAGTCCTCATTTGGTTTGTTTCAGTCCCGCTTTCGGGATTCCTGCTCACAGCAGCCACAGGCTTCATGCCGGTGCTGCCGCGTGAGGGGGAAATTTTTGACCCATCGAGCCACCCGTGCGCAGCGCGAACATTCCTTAAATGTACACCACACCGGCACCGCCGCTGTCCCTGAGTGCAGTTCAGACACGCCAAAGGAGGACTACTGCCACACCGGCTCACCAGTCCCAAAATATTTTTGCTGGGGAGCGCAAGCAAATTTTGGTGCACTTCATATATTGTTATTTTAAGTTACTTAGAAACCTGAGTTTTAAGACAAGAGGGTTTCAACCAAATGACCCTACCTGCCCCTGGGAGGCTGAGAGATCCTTGCTTTTTCTGTTATACTCAGCGGGCTGGCTTATGCCGAGCCTTCAACAGTCGGTCATTAACCCTACTTTAAGTAGCGGAAAATTGGGACGATGAAAAGACACAATTACCGCATCTGCCATTTGTCTAAATATTATCCTCCGATGCCGGGAGGGATAGAGACCCACGTTCAGACCCTGGCTCGCGCCCAAGCATCTTTGGGCGCTGAAGTTCATGTATTTTGTGTGAATGGATTTGACGAAAAAGGAAGTCCATCTACCATAACAAAGACAGTCAGTGAGATGGATGGGGATGTGCGAGTTACACGGATAGGTCGTTTTGGCTGTTTGTCGCGATTCGATTTATGTCCTGAACTTCCCGGAAAACTTTGCAGATTGGTCAGCGAATCAAACACTTTACTCCACCCGCACACGCCTAACCCAACAATGTTAACATCTTTGATGGCGCTAGACAAGCGAATACCGCTGGGGATTCCGCACCACAGTGACATTATTAAGGAACGAATTCTGAAATATGCAGTCCGCCCCATTGAACACTATGTTTACAGTCAAGCCTCACGCATTCTGACAGACAGCCCCCAGTATATAAGTGGCTCAAAATTTTTGCGTCTCTCCAAAAATAACCTCAGCGATCTGCCACTTTGCTTGGACTGTTCAGCGTACACCCACCCCACTCAAGCGGCTCTTGATTTCGCTCGCAGCTTAAAGAAAAAATATGAAGGGCCGCTATGGCTGTCCGTTGGCAGACTGGTGTACTATAAAGCGTTGCATGTGGCGATTAAAGCGCTTGCGCAAGTGCCGGTAACCCTGATAGTCATTGGCACGGGATATCTGGAAAAATACCTGAAAAATCAGGCCAAAAATCTGGGATTAGAGAACCGGATTGTTTGGCTGGGTGGCGCTAGTGCGGACGAGCTGGCCGGTGCTTATCACGCTGCGACAGCGCTTTGGTTTCCTTCCAATTTGCGGAGTGAAGGATTTGGGTTGGTTCAGGTCGAGGCGATGGCGAGCGGCTGTCCTGTAATGCTAATATACCTGGCAGTGGTGTTCCCTGGGTTAGCCGGCATGAAAAAGAAGGTCTGACTGTGCCGATTAACGACTCACTCGCTTTAGCACAGGCAGCCAAACGCCTGCTCGAAGAGCCGGGGTTGAGGGACCGGCTGGTGACGGCAAGCCGCAAACGAACTCTGGAGTTTGACCACATGACTATGGCTGATCGAAGCTTTGAAATATACGAAAAAGCTTTGTTTGATAAATTAGAAATGTCTGATTAAATAGAGGGAAGCAACCTCTGAAGTTGAGAAAGGAAAACCTACAGGAAACATGAAAGTATTGCACGTTTATGCCGGCAATCTGTTTGGCGGGGTGGAAACCCTGCTGGTGACGCTGGCGAAAGAGCGAAGTTTGTGTCCGCAGATGCAGCCTGACTTTGCCTTGTGTTTTGAGGGGAGACTGGCGAATGAACTGCGAGCGGCAGGGGTTGGCGTCCACATGCTTGGAAACGTGCGGGTCAGCCGGCCTTGGACGGTGTGGGCGGTTCGCCGGCAACTCGTTAAACTGTTGAGACAAGAAGGCTTCGATTTAGTCATCTGTCACTCATGCTGGCCTCAGGCAATTTTTGGGCCGGCTGTCAAATCTCAGCAGTTGCCGCTTGTTTTCTGGTGCCATGATACGCCAAAGGGCCGGCACTGGCTGGAGCAGTGGGCGTATCAGATTCGCCCTGACTTGACGATCGCCAACAGTCGCTATACATTGGCAGCTGTGCCCAACCTTTATCCTGGAATTCGCAGCGAAACCCTTTATTACCCCGTGCCCTGTCCGGATATCCCCGAACGTGCCGGTGTTCGTAATGCTGTTCGAGCTCAATTGAATACACCGGATGACGTGAGAGCGATCGTCCAGGCATGCCGGCTGGAGCGATGGAAGGGACATACTGTGTTGCTGTCAGCTTTGGGACAGTTGCGGCAGCAGCCAGGCTGGGTGTGCTGGATAGTTGGGGGGGCGCAGCGCCCTCACGAGGCTGAGTACCTCAGAGAACTCCAAGCTCAAGCACAGGAGCTCGGTATTGCTGAGCGAGTCCGCTTTTTGGGGCAGCGGACGGATGTCCCCCGCTAGCTGGCTGCGGCTGATATTCACTGTCAGCCGAATACTGGGCCAGAACCGTTTGGGATAGCGTTTGTGGAAGCGCTTTATGCAGGGTTGCCGGTGGTGACGACAGCTATAGGTGGGGGGGCGGAAATTGTCGATCAGTCCTGCGGGCGGCTAGTTGCGCCAAATGATGCCAAGGCAGTCAGGGATGTTTTGAGATACCTGATTATTAATCCAGGTGAGAGAGCGGCTGTTGGTGCTGGGGGGCCGGTGCGGGCCAAGCAACTCTGTGAGCCGGTGAGTCAACTGACTCGACTTTACGATCTTCTCTGTGGGCTGGTTAAGCAGGAGCTTGTGGCATGATTGCATCCCATGATATAGGGAAAACGGGGCAAATGGATGTCGAAACCCGTGCGCGGCTTAGCGTTGGTGCTAGTAGCGCTGCTATATACGAAATGGTAGCCAGAGCTGTTGCACAACGGCATGCCGGTGGCGGGGTGCTGGTGGATGTTGGCTGCGGCAAAGGCAATCTTTGGCCGTTTGTGCGTGAGCGCTTCGACCGCTACATTGGTGTGGATGCGGTGCGCTACGATGGCTTGCCGGTTGAGGCAGAATTTATCCGGCACGATTTGGATGCAGGTATTGTACCTTGGCCAGATGGGGTGGCTGATGTGGTCTGTTCGGTTGAGACGATTGAACATTTGGAAAACCCACGGGCTTTTATGCGAGAATTGGTGAGGTTGGCTAAGCCTGGGGGCTGGGCGATCGTGACAACGCCGAATCAACTGAGCTTATTGAGTAAAATGACTTTGGTGCTGAAAAACCAGTTCAATGCTTTTCAGGAAGCTGCCGGTCTTTATCCAGCACATATAACTGCGCTGCTGGAGATCGATCTGATCCGGATTGCTACAGAGTGTGGTCTAAGCGAGGTGAAAATCGATTACAGTAATCAGGGCCGCATGCCGTTTGCGTCGTGGCACTGGCCTAAAAGCCTTGGGTTTCGCGGGCGGGCGTTCAGCGATAATGTACTTTGCGCAGGGATGAAGCCGAAAGTCTAACTGTTGTTTAACTGGAGGCTAGTGCCAGGAAACTTTCAGGTCTATTCAAGGCAGAATATTTTTATCAGCCAAGACTATATCTGCGGAGATTGTTAACTTTTCAAAAGCCCGGCTGAATTTGTTGATAAACAGCTGCCTTGGGGCATGCCTATCCGGGTTCGCCCACTTGAAGATCGCGTCCGGATTCTTTCCACACTCGGAGTCATCGATCTGGCAGTAACAGAGACGCTTTGGCGTTTGGCCGATCCGGGCGAACTAGCGGTTGATGTCGGCGCTAATATCGGTTACATGACCGCAGTTCTGGCTGCCCGCGTCGGCTCTATTCCGGGTGGTTGTGTTCGGGCGTTTGAAGCTCATCCAGAGATATTTGAAGAGCTGAGATAGAATGTCGACCAATGGCAGAGGCAACTTCCAGTAAACTTGGACATTCAGCAGATTGCTATTTCTGACCAAAGGGGGACGTTAACGCTTGGGATTCCAGATTCTTTTGCAAGGAATCGAGGTCTGGCTTTTGTTGTGACTCCCAATACAAAATCAAG
>CAZJNL010000019.1:0-16232 GCA_964546515.1 uncultured Oscillatoria sp. | reverse complement strand
TAAAACCAAACCCGAAGATTCATCGCAGCTCGCCCCGCACCAGCAAGTCGAGCTGCTGAAAGGACAAACCTTTTACATCCTCGGATATGCCTGCATTGAAGGGCATTTTCGAGTCACCTTTTCTAAAAAAACTCCCGGCTTTGGCACAACCGGCTATCTCTACTGGCAGCACGTTAAAATCACAAAAGACGGCAAACAGGTGCAATTTGACCCCAACGCCGTCCTGTTAACCCTTCTCAAAAATACTGCCTTCAAAAAGCGCCCAGCTGACCCAGCCACTCTCAAAGACACAGAAAAGATTACCCGACCAGCTGGGATGGTTTATGGCGTCGCCGGCTACCGGCTGGAATCAGGTAATTTGAAAGTATCGCTGACAGAAAATATCCCCGGATTTGGCAACACCGGCTATTTCTCACCGGATGCTGTGCAGCTGAGTCGGGGTGGCAATTCCCTCAGCGATGCGCGGGTGACTGGCTTCAATGGCCCAACAGAAGTTTTAGCAAAACAGCCCACAACTCTCACCGGCACTTTTGACCCCCTGCAAGTGGCTTCTGTGGAACTCCTAGCAGAGGATAAATATCCCCTTGAAGTCACGCTCAACCGTTCGCAAGGCACCTGGCAAGTCAAGCTGAGTAAAGGATTTCAGGAAGCCGGCGCACGCTGGCTGCGGCTGAAAGGTAAAGACAGCACCGGCCTAGTTGTTAGCAGCCAGCTGGTTAACATCACCGTCAGCAAGAATGCGACGACGGTTGGGAAATCGCTGATATTGAAAACTATCAAGGACACCTTTTTTAAGGTAGCGCCGGTAGATTCTTCCAGCCTGAATTCCCAGCAAAAAGTTCTGGTGAAAGCCGGTAAAACATTTGGCGTCAGCCAATACGGACTGGTGGACGGGCACCTGAAGATAACGCTCAGCTCGCCCCTGGAGCCGTTAGGTAATTTTGGCTATTTTTACGAACCTTATGTACAGCTGAGTAAAGGCAATCAAATCCTCAAATTTGATATCGACGATGTGCCCGACACTCAAGTCAGCGCCCAGATGCTGGTAACAGAAGCCACCAGCCTCAAAGCTGAGCCGGTCGATTCATCCGAGCTGGCAAAAAATAAGAAAGCTGACTTGACATTGGGGCAAGTTTATGGTATAAGTGGTTACGCCTGCATTAAAGGGCACTATCGCGTCACCCTCACCAAATCGATTCCAGGTTTCGGAAATGTCGGGTACGTTTACTGGCGTCATGTGCAAATTAAAAAATATGGCAAGGAGGTGATTTACGATCCGAACGCTCTCACGGCTACAATCCTGCAACAGACTGTTTTGAAAAAGAAGCCGGTGGACGCAAGCCAGTTAAGCAATACTGAGAAAGTCACTCTGCCGGTGGGACGAGTTTACGGGGTAGCCAGCTACGCAATAGAATCCGGTCACATTAAAGTCTCTCTAACCGAACAGCTGTCGCAGTTTGGCAACACCGGCTACCTCTATCCCAACCATATCAAAATGCGGCGGGGCGGTCGCACTTTTGACCCTTTACCCAACCAAGTAGAGCGGGACGTGCCGTATTTTTCCCAGCGCGACAATCCCCGCTTCTACTGGTCTACTTGCAACGTCACTTCGATTGCAATGGTATTCTATTATCATGGCATTCGCAGCAGTTGGGGAGGGCAGCTGGAAGACGAATTGCTGGAGTGGTGCGTCAGCCGGTATGGGGAAGGATCTCAGACGGATCATACCGTGCTTTCCGAGCTGATTCGCGCCTATGGTTTCAAGACCAGTTTTAGCACGACCAGCACTTGGTCAGAGGTGAAAAATGAGCTGAATAACGGGCGTCCTTTCGTGCTTGCCGGTGACTTTACAGCCAGCGGGCATATCATCTGCGCTGTCGGGTACACCTCCGAAGGTTTGATTGTCAACGATCCTTGGGGAGATGCCCTCAGCGGCTACTCCGATACAGAAGGGGGGAAATTGCTCTATCCCTATGGCTATTTGAATGAAGTTGCCGGCCCAGATGGGAATATTTGGGCGCATTTTATCCAGCCGTAATTTCTCGCTCCCGCGCTGCAGCCTCCGCAGTAGCTGGAACGGGGAATATAAGCAAAGAAACCAGGTTTCTTAAAGTTTCCTGGTTTCTCGTTTCCAGGCGATCCTAGTGATAGCCAACCTTAACAAAGTCTCTTCTTATCCTCCCTCTGCGCCCTCTGTACCTCTGCGGTTCATAAAATTCTCGTTCCCAGGCGGTAGACGCGCGTAGGGGCTTTCCGGCAGTTCGCCCCTACTTCCCCCAGGGTGCAAAGGAACGAGGGGAAATTCCTCAGTTCTGCGGTGCCGGTGCGGTTGCCGGCGGCTGATTTGGCGCTGCTTGCGGTTGCGCTTGCTGCATGCGCTGGAGTTGTTTAGCCCGGAAATCATCGGCAGCAGAATTCAGGTTTTGCCGCTGTTCGGCAGTGAATTCATCTATATTGGTAAGGGTGCCGAGTTGAGCTCTGTGAATGATATCATACATGTTGATCTGCCCATTTTCTAAACCTGAGAAAGAGTCTCGCTCATTCGGGGAGGGACAGCCCTGCAGTGTTTGAGCGCCAGTGCAAGTTTGAGCAAGGCTTGCTTGAGGCACCGCCAAGGGAGCGACTCCCATTGCGGCTAGGGCTGCCAGAATCAACACGTTGCGGGACTTGGCTGGTGCGGGAGAGTTTTTGCTTTGCATAGTTATTGCTTAAATTTTCTAGTTTACATACGATTATACTCCCAAAAGGTGCGCCGGTGCGGGGGCGAACGGAGGTTCGCCCCTGGGAAGTTTTAAGCAAAAGTGCGCCGGAGCAGGGGTTGAATGCTCAAGAGGGCGACGGCATCGAAACCGACAAGCACCAGCAGGGCACCGGCAAAGGTGATATCGCCCCAAGGTGCCTGCATGACTGTGCTGCTGAGCGCCCAGTCGCTGTGCAGGTAGAGGTAGCGAATCGGCTCAATGGCGTAGCTGAGGGGATTCAGACTCGCCACGACTTGCAGCCATTTGGGCATGAAGGAGAGGGGCGCGAGGGCGGTGCTGGCGAACAACAGGGGGAGGTTGGTAACAAAAATCACCGCAATCAGTTCGATGTGTCCGGGAAGGGCAAAAGCTAGACCCAAACTCAAGCCGGTGACGCCCAAAACTAGGAGGAAGATAATCAAAGCGATCGCGCCCAGTCCCGCCGCCCCGGGCAGACCGGCACCAAAAAAAGCGCCAGCAGTAATAATGACTGCTGTTTGGATAAAGCTTAAGGTAACGATAAAGATTGCGGAGGCGACGACAATGGAAAACCGGGAAGCCAAAGGAGCGACAAGCAGCCGGTTGAGAAAGCCAAATTCCCGGTCAAACATCACCGGCAAGCCGGCATTGAGTGCGCCGGCAAAAGCCGTGAACACAATCACACCGGCACCGAGGAATTGCCCGTAATTTTGGCTCTCACCGAACAAACCTGCCGGTGCGTTTTGAAATAGCGCCCCAAACAGGATTAACCACATCAGGGGCTGGATAATCCCGGCGATTAGGGTGGAAGGGCGTCGCTGCAGCTGGATGAACAGCCGGCGGGTTAGCGCCAGGGTTTCTTGGACAAATTCTCCCAGGACGCTGGTTGTGGCCTCTGCCGGCTGGCCCGAAGCCGCTGGCCAGCTGATATCGGGTTTGGCAGGCGTTACAGTGCGACTCATCTCAATTTTCCTCAAAGAGTGACAAGTGAGGCGGGCAGCGCCCACCCCCTCACCGATCCTAATTTACAAATCGAAATAATATCAATTCCGGTGGAAAAGGTGGCGCACCCTACATGCCGGTGGGGAGAGTTCCAATCTGCGCAAGCGCGGCGATTTAGCTGCGAATAGTAGCGCTGCGCCTGCGGAGCCAGCCCCACCCACTGGTAGAGCTCGCCCAGCATCCGCTTAACTGCTGCTGTTTTGCCCTTCAAAGCTTCCAGAGTTTCTATCGCCTCGGCAATCAAGTTGTGGGCGCGATACAGATCGGCAACCGCCAAAGCTTTCTCCTCCTCAGACCACTGCTGCTGACTCAGTGCCGCTGCCTTTTCCCGCACGGAGAGGGCTGTCTGTTCGTCAAGCAACCAGAATGTCGCGTATTCCTGGCTTTCCCCCTCACCGCTGCCGGACTGGACAATCAGCTGGTAGGTGACACCCGGTTTCAAGGGCGATCCAGAATAGGTAATTTCAGCGGCACGGACTGTCTTTTCCCATCTCATGCCATCCTCGCCCCTAATTAGAATTATATAACCGGAATCTGGGCCCACATCATTCCAGCGCAGCTTTGGCCGGCTGTTGAGCAGCGCCGTTTGGCGGGGGCTGATAATGTAGGGAGAGCTCTCATCTACCTGCCCGCGAGTCAGTGGCTGCTGCGGATTTATCGGGTTTTCTGGCGGACAGCCATTGGTGACGCCGGACAAACCGTCTGGCAATGTCCAAGTCTCCCCATTACTGGCGCACCGGACAGTAGCTTTTGCCCCCCTGGCAACTTTGAGAAGATCCCCTGGATAGAGTTCCATGTTAGCAGTCACCCGGCGGGAATTTCGCTCCCCAACGCGCATCAGCTGCACTTCGCCCTTGACTTCCACCAGCCGGTATCCCCCCGTCGCCGCCCGGGCGGGAGGAATAGCTTGTGCCGCTGCTATTCTCAGAGCCGACTCTTCTTGGCTGCCGGTTCCCCAACCCACCGCCAAAAGCATCACGGTGAGGGCGATTGCTATCGGGAATTGGCGTTTCATTGTCCCTCTCCTTTGGGGTTCAAGCGAGCGCGTGCCATATCAATCCAGGCTGCTTCATCAGGGTTGTATCTAGAAGCATATCTTAGACAATTTTCCCACTCTCCCAGTGCGTCTTTCGGTTTGTTTTCGCTTTCCTTGACTTGCGCCAGCAGACAGTGAGCCGGGGCGCGGTCGCCTTTCAGTTCAATTGCCTTTCGCAGCGTTTCCTCAGCTTCAAAGTAGCGTTTTTGACCCAGCTTTGCCCAGCCCAAATTCTTGAGCGTGGCGTATTGCGTGTTAGGATCTTTGGCCAGCTGCAACCCTTGTGACAGCAACTCGGCAGCGGCGTCAAAGTCTTGCTGGAGAATGCGCAAGCGAGCCAGGTTGTTATAGGCAGCCGGCAAGCCGTTCCGCGCCGCCTGCTGGTAGGCTGTGCTGGCACACTCCCAGTCTTGCCGGTCTTCGCAGAGAATTCCCAAGTTGAGGTGAGCGATCGCTAAGTTAGGTTGCAGTGCGATCGCCTTTTCGTACTCGCTGCGAGCGCACTCCCCATCTTGCCGGTTTTGGCAAAGAAATCCCAGAGCGCTGTGAACTTCCGCATAGTTCGGATTAAATTTCAGCGCCTGCTTGTAGTTTGCTTCCGCCTCCTCCCACTGACGAGCCAAGTGATTTTCCAGCCCGCGACTGTAATAATACACGGCTAAAGCGCGACCCAACCCCCAAAAGCCCAATACTCCTATCAATAATAACACCGCCGCCGCCTGCCAGCGAGGAGGTTTTATCTCATCTCCGGGGGCATGGGAATTGTTAATTTTTCTCCAGAGATACCCTGCGCCAGAGCTCCCCCGCTCCCCTGACGAGTCAGATGCAGCCGCAACTGATATCACCGGCTCCCCCCTGTTCGCTCGCACCTGTTCCAGGCGCTGCAGTTTTAAGCGCTGTAAGAGCAGCTGCGCGGAAGCCGGTCGCCTCCCTGGAAAAGGTGCCATCATGTCATCAATTAAGTTGGCAAAATCAGGCGAAACATCAGGAGCTAGCTCTCGCCAAATCAACTCGCCGTTTTGAGGGTTTTCGGACAATTCTACCGGGTGCAAGCCGGTGATTAAATGAACAAAAGTGCGGCCCATTGCGAAAAAATCAGATTGCGGCACAGCTTTGCCAGTAGCTTGTTCTGGCGGCGTGTAGCCCGGAGAAATAATGCCGGTGATTTGGCGGTCGGTTCCCACTTTCGCCAGGTAAGTTCCTGTTACCTCCCTGACTGTGCCAAAATCAATCAGCACCAGCTTACCGCTGGGAGCAAGCATGATGTTCGATGGCTTGATATCCCGGTGGAACAAATCTTTTTCATGCACCAGTTTTATAATTTCTGCAAGCTGTATCAGCCAATCCAGCGCCAACATTTGAGGAACCGCGCCGCCCTTAGCTAGCCACTGATCCAGATTTTCACCCTCAATTTTCTGCATCACCAAGCAGTGCAATGGCTTGGCTCCTTTGCCAGGGGAAACGGTGAAATACCCATCCGCTTCAACTTGGGGAATCCCCGGATGCTTCAGCTGCTGCAACACTCGCGCTTCTCGCTCAAACATCTGGCTCAACTTGGGGCGCTTCAAAACTTTTAGGACTTTGGATGCGCCCGCGTCGTCGATCTCAAAAATTTCCGTTGTCGAGAATTCGTCTAATTCGCGCAGGGGTTTTACCAGGCGGTAGCGGTTATTGACAAGCAGGGGGGTTCCGCAACTCTGGCAGTTTGCCAGATTGTCAGGATTTTGCCGGTTGGGGCATCTGGGATTGATACAGTAGCTCACTTATTCTAGTTCAGGAGTCCCCAAACTGGTGACGTATTCCATCACAACTGGCTGCAGGGTGAACCCCCCCGCACTTTTTTCAATTAGAGATCGCCCCACTAAAGATGCCAGGGCATTAGCTAATTCAACGGGTGACACGCCTGACAGGTTTTCCTGCAACTCGCTCAGCGATACCGGCTCCTTTTCTAGAGCCATCTGGTACATGATTTCTGTCTCTAAGTGCGAAATGCGCTCAAAATGAACTTCTATGAAATCGCTGATATCGCGAGTTACTTGCGTGGTTCCCATCTTCAAAAACTCCCCAACTTTTCCGTTGAAGGCTTCTTGAATCAAAGCGGACACAATTTTTAGCATGAAGGGATTGCCCCGATAGATGTTAATCAGGGTTCCCCATTTTTCCGGCTGGGACAAGCGCTTTTCCTTCAAGATTTCCCGCGCTTCATCCCCCAAACCTTGCAGCTGGCAGGAGCGAACCGGCAAGGTTTCTCCTTCTAATAAGGCAACTTCTCGGAGTTTTTCCCGACTGGTTATCAGCAAACAGCTCTGGTGCGGGGTTTCTGCAACTCGTCTCAAGAGTTCGCCATAGACTTTGTAGCCGTCTCGATAGTGCCCTACGAAATCACCGCTGCTGAGAATCGCTTCCATGTTATCCAGTACCAGCAGACAGCGATAGCGGCGCAAGCACTCAATTAGGCAGGAGATGCTTTCTCCGATATCTGCCTGCTTGTCAGCAGCGGACTGGTACGAAAGAAATTCCAGCCAGTCTGCTAGGAGTTCTTCCAGCGGTGGGGCTTGGTGCAGCGAACGCCAGATGATACAGTCAAAGTTATTTTGAACCTCTTGGGCTAATTTTACCGACAGCGCGGTTTTGCCGATGCCACCCATTCCTAACAGCGCCACTAGGCGGCAATTGTCTTCCACCAGCCATTGCTTGAGAGCCGTCAGTTCGCCGGTGCGTCCGTAGAAAACAGCCACATCCGGCGCTTCCCCCCAGTCGGTGTGCGCCTCTATCTGGGGAATAAGGTCAACAATCTGTTTCCAGTCAGTCACCCCCACCGCTTGACAAATACTGATAAAAGCCTCTTGCCGAATCGGTATGCGCCGCCAAAACCGCTTCAAGGTGGCTTCCGCAGTCTGGGCGGCGTGACACCAAGCAATCGCCGTCTTTTTCCAGCCTTTCTTTTTTCTGGCCTCATCCACGATTTCTAGCCCCTTGGCAGAGGCACTGAGGACAGTCGCCCTCAAACGATTGGTCATAGCGTCATCCCCTAGTGGGCTTTTTTCTAACTTATCAAGTTTGTTGCGGGGTAATGGCTCATCTCCCCAAAACAGGTGAGCCGCCAACTGAGCCGCCAACTGAGCCGCTAACTGAGCCGCTAACTGAGCCGCTAACTGAGCCGCTAACTGAGCCGTCAACTGAGCCAATTCACCCAGAATCCAGAAGCCATGATATATACACAAAGAAGCCCAGTCCGGGGGAATGCCGGCGGCGCGAACTAGATCCCGCGCCATTCGTCTTTCCCCCCGGGAGCGTGGCTTTCTAGCTTAGCGCTGGCCCTTTTTGCAGGGGCGGGTTTACAGAGATCCTTTGTTGACAGCAGATATTTCGGGTGAACCCGCCCCTACGGCGCAGCCGAGCCATCAGGGACACTCCCCATCCCATGCAAAAATGCTTTGACGGGGGACAACTTAGATGCTGGGCAATTTATTATCTTTAAGAGAAAAAATGGCTAATATGAACAGCACGCGCAGTATTTTCTTCATTGACTCCGCTGTTGAGGACTTTGAGAGCCTAGTTACCGGTGTGGTGCCGGAGGCGGAGGCGGTTGTCCTCGATCCGACTAGATGCGGGGTACAGCAAATTACTGAGGTGCTGGCGGCTCGCACCGGCATCTGCGCCATCCATATTGTCTGCGGCGGTGCCCCTGACAAGTTGCAACTGGGCAACACGCAGCTGAGCTTGGACAACCTCGACCGCAAGCTTTTGCAGCAGTGGGCATCTGCCCCTACTGCGCCCGATATCCTCCTCTACGGTTGCGATGAGGCTTCCCATGCCTTTTTGCACCGGCTCGCAGAGCTGACTGGTGCCAAGATTGACACATGCTGGAACCTCTGCACCCCCTCCACCGGCACCGGCAATGTTCCAATCCTGTCGCTTTCTTGCCTGAAGTGCGGTCGTTCCTTGAGCCACATCGACCGTGGAACCACCCGTTACTGGACTGGCGGCGGCGATAACCGCAAGTGGAGCAACCCGCTCAACT
Organism: uncultured Oscillatoria sp.; assembly: GCA_964546515.1. Taxonomy (GTDB): domain Bacteria; phylum Cyanobacteriota; class Cyanobacteriia; order Cyanobacteriales; family Oscillatoriaceae; genus Oscillatoria. Next base: position 7,450 of record CAZJNL010000019.1, on the reverse strand, counting down.
GGTCGGGGGAGCAAGTGCCGGCACATTTCGACCGCGCCGTTTTCGACGGCACCTGCACTGAGGATGTCCTCCTCGACATCAGCCCGCAAATCCAAAGCTTGATAGTGACCCGCGACTGCACCGGCACTTTGTGGGGTTGGAATCACCTCAAGGTTGAGGAAAACGCCCTCATCGCCGGCGGAACGGTTGAGGTCAGTCTGTCCGTTGGCAGCAATCTCACCATTGAAAATGGGACAGTTAACAGCTATCTGTCCGTTAATGGAGATCTCACTGTTGACAGCGGAACAGTTTTGTGGTATGGTGGCAGCGTCAAAGGAAACTTCCTCCTGAAAGGGGGTGCGGTGTCTTTTTCCAGTGAATTCAGCAGCTACTACGTTTTCTACGGCGACTTTATCCGCACCGGCGGCACCCTTGAGGGAACGCCCATTTTCGCCTTCTGCGGAACCAGCCCCCAGACTTTCCACCCGGGAAGGGACGGGATGGCCTTGCGGGATTTGTCCAGCTTATCTGAGCTGACTCTGGCTGGGGATTGTGCCATCAAGGGCTTTTTCACCAACAGTGGCACCTTGACTGTTGTGACGGGAGCCACCCTGGATGTGTCGGCGGCAATTTCCAGCTGCAACACCGGCACTCTCATGGAAAATGGCAAAATCCTAACTGAGGCTGCCGGTGCGGGTGCCAGTCACTGTGCCACCTCTAGTGCCAGCCCGTCCGGGAATGCGGCGGAGAGGGGTTTGCCAACGCTGACAGCCGGTCTGCCCGATCGAACAAGCGCTGAACAAGACCCAGCAAAAGCGGAAGCAGCGATTGTCTGGAGTGGTGCCGGCGCTTCCTGCAACTGGAGCAACCGGCGCAAGTGGTCAAGTGGCACAGTGCCGGTGTAACCGACGGCGTGATTTTCCAGGGCACCCGCACCAAGAGACGCCTTTCCCGACAGCAACCAGCAAGTCAAAAGTCTGACAGCACCGGCACTGTCACGAGTTTGTGGGATGTGCGCCCTCGGGCGAGCGAGGACATCTTGGGACAGGGGGGGACGGTTAAGAGCATCTGCCGGCACAATGCCACCATTATAAAGGTGTGACGGTTAAGCGACTCTCCGCAGTTGCTCCACCGGCAGCCGGCACACCCACTCCGCAACCGGCACCCGCTTTGGGGTTTGGCTGCACCTGAAGGGCGCAGTGGAGAGCAACGAAAGGCGAACGCTACTGATTTTTTAACAGGCTTTTTTCTGAGGGGGCAGTTTTTTTCAGGATAATGGCTCCGGCACGCCGAAAAATGAACCGCAAAGTGAGCCGTTAAATGAGCAGTCAAATGAGCCGTTAAATGAGCCGCTACTGAGCAAAATCTACTTAGAAGTTCGGAGATGATAGAGACACGCGGAAAGCCCAGTTAAGAGTTTTACACCTAAATTTCAAGACATTCATCTGGGATGTTACCAATCCCATAGAGAAACGCTTTCCTGAGGGAAAACTTAAATGCTGACCGATTACTTTGGGTTAAAAGAAAAGACGGCAGACGATAGTAACAGCGGGCGCAGTATCGTCTTTATTGACTCAGCTGTTGAGGATAAGGAAACTCTGGTTGCCGGTGTGGCAGCCGGTTTTGAAGTGATTGTCCTCGACCCAGCGCAAGATGGCATAGAACAGATCAGTGACGTATTAGCCAGATACGCCGAGATTAACGCTGTGCACATTGTATGCCACGGCAGTCCGGGTTTATTGCAGCTGGGCAGCACGCGGCTGAATCTGGACAACCTCGATACTTACGCCCCAGAGTTTGCTGCTTGGAAAATTGGCAACTTGGAAACTTCGGATAAACCTTTTTTGTTTAAATTATTATTTAATTCAGATTCTCCTGCTATTTTCCTCTATGGGTGCGAGGTGGCAGCAGGGGAGATTGGTCAAGCTTTTGTGCGAAAGCTTAGCCGGCTGGCGGGCGTGCCGGTTGCCGCATCTGCTAACCGCATAGGTAGCGCGGCAAAAGGGGGTAACAGGAAATTGGAGTACACCACCGGCTTTGTTAAGGCTTCTTTGGCGTTTAAAAAGGAAGTGATAACAGCGTACCAGGGCGTTTTTGCCGGACCGGTCTTCGAATGGATTAAGCAGTTTGGGACTGCCGTTGATGAGCGATTCTTAGGCGTTGCTACAGATAGCTCAGGCAATGTCTACACTGCGGGATGGAGAGAAGGCGATTTGGGAGACGGCACTGGCTACAGTATGGACACCACACTAGCCAAGTATGACAGCTCCGGGACCCTGCTGTGGGTGAAGAATTTGAGGGCTGAGGATAATAACCGACTCACGGTGGAGAGCGTGGATGGTGCGGGTAATGTCTACACTGTTGTGAACACTGTGGACACTGCGGGGGCTGCACTGCTCATCAAGTATGACAGCTCCGGAACCGAGCTGTGGTCGGCTCAGTGGGAAACTCCCAGCTCCGCAGGTGCCGATGCTGCGGGTAATGTCTACATAGCCAGCGGCTTTGGCTCTAACCCTACCTTTGTGACCAAATATGACAGTACCGGCAACCAAGTGTGGGTGAAGCAGTTGGGGAGTGCCGGTTGGCACTGTTTGGACGTAGCCGCCGATAGCGCCGGGAATGTCTACATGACAGGATTCACCGAAAGCAGTGCCGGGAATTGGAACTACCCTTCCTTGGTGGTCAAGTATGACACCTCCGGAACCTTGCAGTGGTCCGCTCAGTTGGGAACTGCGGGTTATGAATATGGTCACAAAGTGACTGTCGATGGTGCGGGTAATGTCTACATTGCGGGAATCTCCAATCGCGATTTTGCTGGCAACAATGCCGGGTATTATGATGCCTTGGTGGTCAAGTATGACAGCTCCGGAAACTTGCAGTGGTGCACTCAGTTGGGAACTGCCAGTTATGACACCTGCGACGACGTTGCTGTGGATGGTGCGGGTAATGTCTACATTGCGGGAAACAGGCGATTTTGGGGGCAGCAATGCCGGGAATAGTGACGCCTGGGTGACCAAACTCGTTCAGCCCGCAACGCCCGCTGTTGCCAACAACAGGGTTATGACCCTGGAGCAAGGGGCAACTTCTACTATTACCAGCAACGAGCTGACGGTCACGGATGCGGGCGGCGATGCGATTACCTACACTGTTACCGCATTGCCTGCTAATGGCACCCTGAAGCTGAACAATAAAATCCTCGCTGTCAGCGACACTTTCACACAAGCGGACATCGATGCCGGCAATCTCAGCTACACTCACTCTGGCAGCGCAATCACTAACGATAAGTTTAACTTTATTGCCAGCAATGGCAACAGCGACAGCATCACCTCCCTTTTTACAATTACAGTCAATCCGGTCAGAGGTTTCCCGATGAACATTATCCTCAGCAGCGGCGGCGTGGTAGAAAACTGCCCCAATGGCACAGTTATCGGCAATCTTACCACTATTGATCCCGATCCAGGCGACACCCACACCTACACCCCAGTGACGCAGGCGGACGCTTCACCCTAGATGGCGACCGGATAGTCGTGGCGGATGGCAGCCTGCTAGAGTCGGAAACCGCCACCAGCCATACTATCCGGGTGCGCAGCACTGATAGTGGCACTCAAAGTTTCGAGAAAGACTTCACCATCAGTGTCTTGCCTGTCAACACCGACCCCGCCGTTTATCTCTCCCCCACGGTTCAGTGGATTAAACAGAAGGAGGGTGTTATTGGCCTCAGTAACGTGGCGGTGGATAGCGCTGGAAATAGCTACATGTGGGACTCCTCCCAGCTATTCAAGTATGACAGCAATGGCACCTTGCGGTGGGAGAAGTCATTCGGACATGAAAACAGCGAATTAGTTACCCGCTTAGAAGATGTTTCCCTCGATAGCGCTGGAAATGTCTGCGTTTCGATAAGCAGTTCTCGCTTGGTAAGCCATGCTGGTATCATGTTAATGCAAGAGAGATGGACGCAAAGTGTCGAGCTGACTAAGTATGACACCAGCGGCAACGAGCTTTGGTCTGCCAGCGCAGAAGAACAAGAGGGCGGCATGGTTACCGCCGACAGCGCTGGCAACGTCTACATATTAACGATAGACCCGGTTTTAACGTATTTTTATGACCAGCCTGCTATAATGACTGCGGACAGGAAGCACCATATAGCTAAGTATGATACCAGCGGCAATCAATTGTGGGTCACGCAATTGGAGACTCCGGATAATATATATTACGATCAATTGAAGGTGGATAGCGCTGGCAACTTCTACTTGACAGGCATCAATAGGTCGAGTACTTCCCCGGTAGTAGCTAAGTATGACAGTACCGGAACCGAGCTGTGGGTCAAGGATTGGAGGAGTGGTGCTGCTACTCAGCAGTTGGGCTTTGCGGTGGATAGCGCTGGCAACGTGTACCTGACGGGCTGCGCAGCCGAATCCAACGTGCCGCTGGGCCCTCCTGAGGATAATAGCGTCTGGCTCACCAAGTGGGACAGCTCCGGAACCGAGCTGTGGTCGTCTCACTTGGGGGTTGTCGGCGATCACCGCTCCCATAGCCTTACAGTGGATAGCGCTGGCAATGTGTACATTTCGGGAGAGACTGAAGGCTCTTTGGCAGGCAGGAATGCCGGGTCTTATGATGCCTGGGTCGCCAAGTATAACAGTAGCGGCAACCAACTGTGGGCCCAGCAGCTGGGGAGTGCCGGTGATGACCGCTCCTCTGGGGTAGCCGCAGATGGTGCTGGCAATGTCTGGATTGCGGGCAGCACTTCTGGCGATTTAGGGGGCAGCAATGTTGGGGGTACTGCCTTTTGGGCAGCTAAACTCGGCTTCAACAATGTGCCTGCTGTTGCTGTCAACACCGGCATTACCCTCTATGAAGGGGCAACTGCTGCCATTACCCCCTCCGAGCTTCAAATCGCGGATGCCGACAGCGAGGCGATTACCTGCACCCTCACTGCACTGCCAGCTTCAGGCACTCTGCTGCTGAACAATACCCCCCTGGCTCTCAACAGCACTTTCACCCAAGGGGATATCGATGCCGGCAATCTCACAATCACTCACAATGGCAGCGAAACCACTAGCGACAGTTTCAGCTTCACTGCCACTGATGGTAGCGGCGGCAACATCAGCGATACCACTTTCGCTATTGCGGTCAATCCGGTAAACGATGCGCCGACACTTGCCAATTCCATCTCCAACCAGACGGCAACGGCAGGCACAGCCATAAACTTGCAGTTGCCAGCCAACACCTTCACAGATGTTGACATTGGCGACTCCCTCAGTTATAATGCTACTCTCGACAGCGGCGACTCCTTGCCTGCTTGGCTGAGTTTCGACGCCACAACCCTGACCTTAAGCGGCACCCCCACCAGTGATGATGCCGGCACCCTCAGCATATTAGTGACGGCAACTGACAGTGCCGGTGAGGCAGTTAGCGATACCTTCGACCTGAGTGTCAACCCAGCGAGCACGGATACGGGCGAGGACACTGCAACTGGCGGCACGGGCGATGATACCATAACTGGCTCGACCGGCAGCGTAGCGGGGGATGCCGGCAGCATAGCAGGAGATGCCGGCACAACCATTCTTCCCGGCGACACCGGCACTGACACCTCCGGCGGTGGCGCTGACTCTATTAATAATGGCACCGGCACCCCCACCGGCGATACCGTCACGGATACCCAGACTGGCAGCACCGGCACCGGCACCGGGAGCACCGGCGACGATACGGCAGCCGCCGCCACCCCCACTGCGGTGGAAAATCTCCTCAATGGCACCGAGAGTGACGACGAAATCACCGGCGGCGATGGCAGTGATACCCTCGCTGGCAACAACGGCGACGACAGCCTCAATGGCGGTGAGGGCGCGGACTTGCTATTCGGGAATCAGGGCGATGACTTGCTCAATGGCGGATTGGGGGCGGATACTCTCTGCGGGGGAAAGGACAGCGACACCCTCACCGGCAGTGAGGGCGACGACAACCTCTATGGAGACAGCGGCAATGACTTGCTATTCGGCAATACTGGCGCTGACAAGCTCGATGGCGGAGGAGGGGATGATACCCTCTGCGGCGGTTTCGACCGCGACACCCTCACCGGCAGCTCTGGCAATGATACCCTTGCCGGCAACAAGGGCTCCGATAGCCTTGCCGGTGGTGATGGCAATGACTGGCTGTGCGGCAATCAGGGGGCTGACACCCTTGATGGGGGTTCCGGCAATGACACCCTGTTTGCAGGCAAAGACAGTGACAGCCTCACCGGCGGCGATGGCGATGACTTCCTCTGCGGCGATATGGGCAGCGACACTCTCACCGGCGGCACCGGCAGCGACCGCTTTTCCAGCAGCACGGGTGTTCCCTTCACCGCAGCTGCAGGCGTCGATACCATCACTGATTTCCTTGCCGGCACTGACAAAATTCTCCTGTCTCTGACAGTGTTCGCCAGCATCACCAGTGTGGCGGGAACTGGTTTTAGCTCACCTGGGGAGTTTGCCACTGTCGGGAGTGACGGTGACGCTGCTGCTAGCAGTGCGCTTGTTGTCTACAACTCAGTGCGTGGCAATTTGTTCTACAACCAGAATGGCAGCGCTGAAGGCTTTGGGGAGGGCGGTCAATTTGCCACCCTTTCTGGCAATCCAGCCCTCACCGCAACCGACTTCATCATTCAAGCTTGGTAAAAAACCCGGTTTCTGGGTTTGGGGGCTAAGAAACCGGGTTTCTGAATAAATCTCTCGGATAAGAGACAAAATTTCTCGCAGAAACCCGGTTTCTGGGGGGCTGAGAAATCTAAGAAACCGGGTAACTCCTGCGAAACCCGGTTTCTGATGTCCTTAGCGCATATTCTGCTTGCGTTCCGCTTTCGGATCGCGTGTCCCCGCTGCAGCGATCTCCGCATCCAATAAGGTTTGACCGGTCGCCGCCAGATAGACATCATCCAAGCTGGGGCGAGACTGGGCAATGCCAAAAGTGGGCTTGCCCTGCTTCCCGCAAAGCTTGCTGAATCGTCAGCAGGGCGTCACTCTGCGGCGTGACGACTAAGTTCAGGGAATGCTCCGCCGCAAGGTGAGCCGCAAAGTGAGCCGTTAAATGAGCCGTCAAATGAGCCGTTAAATGAGCCGCTACTGAGCCAAATCAACCCAGAAGCTCTGACATGATAGAGACAGGCGGGAAGCAAAGCTAATTCTTTTACACCTAAATTTCGCTACATTCATCTGGGAGCTTCCCAATCCCATAGAGAAACGCTTTACTGAGGGCAAACTTAAATGTTGACCGATTACTTGGGGTTAAAAGAAAAGACGGCAGACCATAGGAATAGCGGGCGCAGTATCGTCTTTATTGACTCAGCGGTTGAGGATAAGGAAACTCTGATTGCCGGTGTGGCTGAGGGCTTTGAAGCGATTGTCCTCGACGCAGCGCAAGATGGTATAGAACAGATCGGTGACGTATTAGCCAGATACGCCGAGATTAACGCTGTGCACATTGTATGCCACGG
>CAZJNL010000018.1:14657-16347 GCA_964546515.1 uncultured Oscillatoria sp. | reverse complement strand
CCCGACGTAGGACAGGCGGGACGCCTGTCCCCTATCCTCAAAATCAAATTCGGACGTAGGACAGGCGGGACGCCTGTCCAGAGGTAAAATTTCTAGTGAAGCTTATTCATGTCTGCCCACTCAATTATTGTTTTCTATTAGCTATTACCTACTGACACTTGACAAATGACCGCGCAAGATTCGTTTTTCTCCAATTTATCTAATTTGTGGTTGGTTCCCCTGCGCTTTGTCCGCAAAGAATTGGTGCCGGTGGTGGCGGATTTGCGGCTGGCGATTGTGCTGCTGCTGGCGATTGCCATCTTCAGCATTTCTGGCACGGTTATCGAACAGGGTCAATCTGTAGAATACTACCGGTCTAACTATCCAGAACACCCCGCTCTGTTTGGCTTCCTGACTTGGAAAGTGATTCTGTTTGTGGGATTAGACCATGTTTACCGCACTTGGTGGTTTTTGTCAATCCTGATTTTGTTCGGGACTAGCTTGACCGCCTGCACTTTCACGCGGCAGTTTCCCGTCCTGAAAGCGGCTCGCCGGTGGACATTTTACAGCCAGCCGCGCCAGTTCGAGAAGTTAGCTCTCAGCGCTCAGCTGAAGAGTGTTGAGATGAATTCTTTAGAGCAATTGTTGCAGAACCGGCGCTATCGGGTGTTTCGCGAAGGCGACTCACTCTACGCTCGCAAGGGATTGATAGGGCGGATTGGCCCGATTGTCGTGCACGCGAGCATGCTGATTATTCTCGCCGGCGCGATTTTGGGAGCCATGACCGGCTTTATGGCACAAGAAATGGTTTCCAGTGGGAACAGTTTTCAAGTCAAGAATATCATTGATGCTGGCCCGGGGGCTGCAGCTCAGATTCCCAAAGATTGGTCAGTGCGGGTGAATCGCTTCTGGATTGATTACAAGCCAGATGGGAATATAGACCAATTTTACTCCGATTTGTCTGTTTTGGACAAGCAAGGAGAGGAAGTTGACCGCAAGACGATATACGTCAACTCGCCGCTGCGCTACCGGGGCGTTACTTTCTACCAGACAGACTGGGGAATCTCCGGTATTCGGGTGCGGATTAATAACAGCCCGATATTGCAACTTCCGATGGCTCAGCTGGATACCGGCGGTAAAGGGCGGCTGTGGGGAACTTGGATTCCCACTAAGCCGGATTTGAGTGCCGGTGTTTCTATTCTCGCCAAAGATTTGCAGGGTATGCTGCTGATTTATGATGCTTCTGGAAAGCTGGTTAATACTGTTCGCGCCGGCATGTCAGCAGAAGTCAATGGCGTGACGCTGAAAATCCTCGAACTTATCGGCAGCACCGGCTTGCAAATTAAAGCAGATCCGGGAATTCCGTTTGTTTACACCGGCTTTGCCTTGCTGATGGCGAGCGTGGTGATGAGCTATTTTTCTCACTCTCAAATTTGGGCGGTGGAAAAAGACGGGCAACTTTATGTCGGTGGAAGAACTAATCGGGCGCAAGTCGCCTTCGAGCGCGAACTGATTGAAATTTTAGACCGGCTGGGGCAGCCGAGTGCCGGTGCGAGCAGCAGCGCTTCATAAATTGTAGGGTGCGTTCCCAAAAGGGAACTCCCCTATTTCTTACGAGTGAATCGGGAACGCACCCTACCTGAATATCAAGCCGTAGCGTTCCCAAAAGGGAACTCCCCTATTTCTTACGAGTGAATCGGGAACGCACCCT
>CAZJNL010000018.1:0-14557 GCA_964546515.1 uncultured Oscillatoria sp. | reverse complement strand
ACCTGAATATCAAGCCGTAGCGTTCCCAAAAAGGAACGCACCTATTTCTTACGAGCGAATCGGGACGCACCCTACCTGAATATCAAGCCGTAGGGTGCGTCTCCCTTAGGGAACGCATCCTACTTCTTTTTAAACCCAAGCCGAAGCGGGTTTCGTCTGATGAGCCGCGATTTCAATCGCCAGGATATAGTTTAATTATGTCAGCCTACTTATCAGCATTTTCTCACCGGCGCTCCTCTCGAAACAGGCGCAAGGCGTATTTTCCCGCTGGAGTTTCCCGCAGTTCCTCAATTACCGCCTGCATTTCCCCCGGTATTTCGCTTAACTCGGGCAGCCAAGCGCCATACTCGGAAGGCCAAACTACAGGAGCGGCTAGACAGGCAAAGGTGAGATCTGCTGCTGAGAAACTATCCCCAACAAGGTAGGTGCGCCCATCCGCAAGCATCCCGCTCACAGTCTCGAAGCTGCGCTTAATTGTGTCTTGCGCTGCTGTTGCGAACTCCGCTGTAATGTTCATCCCCCTCCGCATGGCTTCTTGAATCGACGGAAAGACAATCGCAAACAGCTCTTGCTCCACCGGCTCCACACCCGCGCCGAATAATTTCAGCATCAGTTCGCGGTTATCGAGCATGTAAAAGTAGAACCAAACCCGCGTGCTAGGTCCGAGTTGAGTGTCGAACAAATCTTCCAGTTTTTCCACTTCCCCGCGCAATTGGGCGTCAGCGGGGTAGAGTTTTTTAGTTGCCGGTGCGAGCGGATCGATATAATTTATAATATCAGTCGAGTCGCCAAACGCACCCGCCTCCGTCACGAGAACGGGAACGGTTTTTCCGCCGCCACTGCGGCTAGTCGCCAGCCGGTGAATCAGCGGCACATGGCGCTCTTCGATATAGGGAATCGCAAGCCGGTCGAGCGCCCATCGGGCTTTTTCGCAGAAATGGCTGATTGAGATAGTAATCAGGCGAGAAGATGGGTTTGGTTCGGCACTCATATTATCTCCGGTTGCATTGATTTTCTCTAATTGTAGGGGCGGGTTTTCCAAATTATGCGTTGCGCATTAGTGGAATGAACCCCTCTCTTTTCTCCCCCTCCCCGTGAACGGGGAGGGGGTTGGGGGGTGGGGTTCCGTGGCACAGTCCCTACTTGTGGTGGCGCACTTCAATGACGGTGTGGACATTGCCGCGAGGGGAGAAATCTCCCTTGACAGTGACTTCCAGGGGATCGCAGGCAGCCACCAAGTCATCTAAGATTTGGTTGACGGATTCTTCGTGGGAGATGTAGCGATCTCGGTAGCTGTTAATATAGAGCTTGAGAGCCTTGAGCTCCACAACTCGCTCGTCAGGCACATAGGTGATGTGGATCGTGGCAAAGTCAGGATAGCCAGAAAACGGACACTTGCAGGTAAACTCCGGCAAGGTTATGTTGATATTGTAGCGCCGCCCGACTCGCGGATTGGGGAAGGTTATCAGTTGCCCCTCGGCAATCTGGCGTTCGCCGTACTTCATCTGTGGGGTAACGCCTGCGGTGGGTGCCGGTGGCAAATCTTGCTCGGTTGGGGAGTGCTTCATATCGATTCTAGATTTTCGATTTTTAATTTGAGATTGGGGCTTGACGGCTGAAACATCAGTATACTAATACTTTCAGCTTTTGGCAACCGGAGCTTTAATTTATAGTGTTCAGCCGGATTTCACCGGGGAATCCGTCAGTTGACGCCCTAATTATAGCTGCGTGGCAGAAGTAACCCGCCAGTTATTCCAAGTCCTCCTTGTAATAAGACGCGATAAATCGCGTCTCTACAAGAGAGATCCCTCACCCCCTGATATTTTCCTTACCCCCCCCCTCTCCCCTTGTGGGCTGGGAGGGTGTGAGGGGGTGTGAAATGAGGGCAATCAACCGGACGTGATATCACCCCCTCACCCCCATCGCCGCACCAGAGGTTGCGGGCCGCGCCTGTGGGGTGTGACCCACCGCCCCCTCTGGCGCTCGAATTGCCGGTGTGCGGCTAATATGAAGGAGATTTATAGATTTTTCAGAGAATTTCTTGACGGATAGCAGCTCTGGTTGTTCTAATCGGAGTCAGGATTTCCTACAGTCATGCCCCCCAGAAAGCAATTGTGCTTAACTGCAGACCTTGAATCTAGATAGCGAGCCTACTATGCGAAATGGTACTGCCTCTGGCAATCCCATGCCAAACGAAACTCACAGCTACTCCCCTTCTGTACCCATTTCCGTCTACCGGCAAGTGACGGCGGAGTTAGAAGCCATAAAAGGCCAAATGGAGGATCTCAACGCCCAAAACCTGCACTTAGCTAGAGAAAATCAGCATCTGCGCCAGGAAATCGACAAAGTTATTCAGATAGCCTATCGCCTGCAGCAGATTCAAAACACATTACCGCCGTTCAACCCGAATATGCCACCGGCAGCACCGGCACCTAACCTGGCAATGGGGATGGAGCCCCCTCACCCCAGCCACAGCTCACCTGCGGGCATGTCTCAGAGCACCGGCACCGGGAACGAGACGATCAACCCCTTTCCCTATGCGGATTCTAACTCCCCCAGCTCAGCCCTGTCAGAGCGATTGTTTACAGAGCAGCAAGAAATCCGCCCCAGTCGCGGGCCCAAGCCACAGCGGGCTTCCGATCTGACGGGAGTGTGGCTAGCAGTAACGATATTCCTGATCGTACTCTCCGCTTTTGGTGCCGGCTATTTTGTCGTGCGCCCCATGTTCCTCAAGCGCTGAGGAAACTTTCTTGTCCCCTTTCTGTGAGAGGCGGCGCTCCTATGTTGGCGGAAAGCAGAAATTATTCATTTCTATTTCCGCCTGAATCATTCCGGCTTGCCAAGGGGGTGAGGTTCTGGCGGGCGCTAGCAGGCACGACTTTGACGGCAGCCTGAATCTTTTTTAAGGAATTTTTCTGGCGAATCGCAAGCGAGACGAACGACTTCACCCCCTGTCCGGGCGCAGAAATTCAGTCGATGCTGCCGGTCTTGTTTCAAGGGCGGCAACCGGGTGAGAAATTGACCTGTGATTTCCGAACATATATCGTTGATGCGATCGCAACAAATTGCGATGCTCTCAGAGGGGATAGGGCATTGTAATTTGCCAAGCAATCTTCTTTCCTATCCGCCACCATGTCCTATTCCCCACGGGCGAATCCCAATCTCTTTCTCACTGGTGAGTCCAGCCTTATCCAGAAGTAACCCGCCAGTTATATCCTGTTCGGTTGCGGCGCTTTTCTAGAGTTGTAGGGGCGGGTTCACCCGAGATATTTGTGGCCCAGTGTAGGGTCTTAATAAACCCGCCCCCGCCGCGCCCCTACCCTACAATAACAATTGCCTGGAACTTGATATTATTCGCGGCTCGCCGCTTTCTGGCTCCGCGCGTCTGTCAGCAGGCTTGCGGAGAAACCAGGCCGGTGCACGAAAATTTGCGTCTTTATCCAGCTTAGCCTTATTGCCTAAAAAAGTCTCGAAATTTAAGAAAACGTAAAGATAAAAACCCCCAACTCTCATAAAACCCAACACCAAACGACGCTGGGAAAGAACTGAGGCGATAGCCGGTTGAGGACACAACCGCGCCGGTCGAGTCTGGCAGCAGCCGAAGCCGGACACGCCGCAGGTGTCCCGCGTGCCGGCGCGTAGAGGGCGAACAATCGCGCCAAAACCCGATTTCTTTTTTCCCAAACAAATGAGAAAGTAGGAGAGTGGGAGATCGCAAGAATAGGAAAGTCAAAGAATGGCAGATAAAATAACCGGCTTTCTTGACAAAACGCACCAATCAATGTAGCGTTATGAACAGTAAACTTGCCAAACTGCTAGGACTATTTCTCCTGACCGCCATAATCTGCGCCTGTGTCGCCGGTGCATTTAAAGACAGTCGGACTGCAAATTGTCCAGCAATCCAAGTCAGCACAAAAACAGTCCAGGATCTAGCCAAAATCCCCAACAGCAAACGCGGCGAAATCTACCTGAACGGAGTTTGGAAATTTATCCCAGCAGTTGGCCCCTCAGAGCAACAGCCCCCACAAGACGGCTGGGGTTCCATATCCGTGCCAGGTGACTGGCAGCACGAGAACCATCAATCCGTACCGGGACTGATTTCTCGCGGCACCGGCAAAGAGTGGGACTCATTCGATGGCAAACAGCTATCCAAAGCCTGGTATCAGCGCACCATCAGCATCCCTGCCGACTGGCAAGGGCGAACCATCCTGCTCGATCTCAGCAGAGTCAGCACCGATGCCATAGTGTACGTCAACGGCATCCAGTGCGGCCAAATAAACTGGCCCTATGGCGCAGCAGACATCACCAAAGCCGTCAAACCCGGTTCAGACGCTGTTCTCAGCTTGCTGGTAGCCGCCGCCAGCAACGAAAAAGAAAAAACCGCGATCATGGGGCCCAACGAAATCTACAAAACCGCAGCCAACCTGGAATCGCGGGGACTGATCGGCGAAGTGCGGCTGCTCAGCCTCCCTGCGGGCCCCCGCGTCAGCGACGTATTTGTCCAACCCTCCACCAGGCGCAAGCAACTCAAGCTCGACGTTGAACTAGCTTCCGTCACAAATGCCGGCACAGTTCAACTCACCGCCAAAATGCTGCTCCTACGGAGCCGCTACGCTAACGACGAACAAGGCCAAGTCGAAAAGCAATTCACCGCCACCGCCAGCGTCGAAGCGAAACCAACCCAAGTCCTGCAAATAACTTGGGACTGGCCCAATCCCCGCCTCTGGGACGTTGGCAACCCCAACTTGTACACCCTGCGCCTGGAAGTCAAAGGCAGCGGCATCGACGACGAATACGACCAGTCTTTCGGCTTCCGCGAATTCTGGATCGAAGGGCGGAAATTCTACTTAAACGGCAAAGAAATTCGCCTGCGACCGATTCTCCACGACGAGCGCTCGGCCAACGGCGTAGTTGAAGTGGCAGACCGGATGATTGACAGCTACTTCTGGGCCGGCTTCAACATCGCCGAACTGTGGCCCTGGAACCACTACGAACGCGGCAAGTGGCACTTCCGCGAACTGTTTGCCGAGCGAGCCGACCTCAAAGGCTTCCCCCTCATAGGGCCATCTGTGGGCATGTCTGACATCGCCTTCCCTAAAGGGTGGAGCAAACTAGAAGACAGACAGCGCTGGGAAGCGCAAATGGTCACAGAACAGCGCCGCTATCGCAACCACCCGTCAATTCTCATGTGGGCCAACAGCCCCAACGCCTTCGGCCACGGCGATGACCAGAATCCCCTGAGAATCGGCAAAAAAAAGGTCGAAGGCCAACTGGAAAAGAACGGAGACTGGCGGGTGAAGAATGTGTATCCCATCGCCGAGCAGGCTATTGGGATTATCAAAAAGTATGACCCGACCCGACCCGTGCTGGTACACCAAGGGGGGCCGGTGGGCGATGTCTACGCTCTCAACTCCTATTTAAATCTGATTCCCCTGCAAGAGCGGGAAGAGTGGCTGTCGCACTGGGCGAAGAACGGCGACATGCCCTACATGGTGGTCGAGTTCGGCACGCCCCTGCACACAACGATGATGCGCAGCCGAAACGGTTTTAGAAATGCCATCGTCAGCGAGCCGCTGATGACTGAGTTTAGCGCTATTTATTTCGGCAAGCAGGCTTACGAGCTAGAAACCCCCGCCTACCGGCAAAAAATCCGCGAGCTGTTTGTCAAAGAACAGCAGTACCGCAGCTGGCACAGCAACCAGGAACTGGATTTTGCCCCAGCGTTCCAGAAATTGCAAGAACTGTTCAGCACCAACACCTGGCGCAGCTGGCGGACTTTTGGGATCACCGGCGGCATGATTCCCTGGAACAACGGACACGGGTGGCAGGTGTCGGATGCCGGCAGACAGACCGTGGATATTGGCCCGTTAAAGCCCGACCGGCGCGGCGTTTACCTCCAGAAGGTGCCCAAGTCTTTATGGCACTCTTTCCAGATGGAGGCGAATATTATCCACCCGGGCGGCACCGCCATCCTGCAAAACAATGGCCCGACGCTGGCTTGGATTGCTGGGCCACAGTCAGCGCCGGCGGCGAAAGACCGCAGCTTTGCGGCGGGGCAAAAACTGCAAAAGCAAGTTGTGCTGATTAACGATACCGGGGCGACGCAGGAGTTTTCCTTTAACTGGGAGGTGATCGTCGGCGGACAGTCGGTGGCGACTGGCTCGAAGAAGGGAAGTATCGAGACGGCGCAAAATCTCTTCTTTCCGCTGGAGGCAAATTTGCCTGCTGCGCTGGCAACTGAAAAGGTGGATGGAGAAATTCGCCTCACAGCCAGCTTGGGCAACTGCCAGCATCAAGATCGCTTTTCGTTCCGCGTTTTCCAAAAGTCTGGAACCCCTTCAGCTCAAAACTCCACAGTCGCAGTTTTTGACCCCGCAGGCAAAACCACCCGCATGCTGCAGCAATTGGGGTACACTGTTGTGCCGTGGGACGGCAGCTCCTCCGGAGCCGCTACGCTAACGCCTGCTCCCGGTCTTTTGGTTATCGGTCGGGAAGCGCTCTCCGGGGGGAACAAGTTACCCGGCAGTTTGGAAGCGTTTGTCCGCAATGGCGGCAGAGCGATTGTTTTCACGCAAGATCCGGAATGGATGCGCAGCGCTCTCGGCTTTCGCGTCGCCGCGCACCTCAGCCGCCGCGTCTTCCCGGTTGAGGCGACTCATCCGGCGGTGAAGGGATTGGACGAGCTGGATTTGCGCGACTGGACGGGGGAGAGTACGCTGGTGGAAGCTTATCCCAACACGCTTAACGGTGGAGTGAAGCTCAACCCTTACAGCGTTCCTTGGTACGGCTGGCACTGGGGGAATCGCGGCGCTCTCAGCAGTGCGCCGGTGGAGAAGCCGCACTTGAGTGGGTGGCGACCGATTTTGCAGTCGGAGTTCGATTTGGCTTACACGCCGCTGATGGAACTCGATTACGGCAAGGGGCGGCTGATTTGGAATACGCTGGATTTGGAAGACCATGTGCCTTCCGATCCGGCGGCGGCGAAGCTGGCAAGGCAGATTGTGGATTACGCCCAGACGGCAGTTTTGGTGCCGGTGGGCACCAAAACTATTCTGATTGGCAGCGACGCGGATGCGGCGAAGCTCGACCGGCTGGGTTTGGTTTACCAGCGGGCGGATTCTCTGGCGAGTGACGCGCAACTGGCTGTCATCGGTGCTCTGGCGAATATCAGCGATGAGCAGTTGCGAGGGTATTTGAATGCCGGTGGGAAGGTGTTTTTCTTGCCGCGCCGCTCACCTGAGCAAGCTCTGGGGGTTAGCGTGCGGGAGGTGAAGAACTTTGCCGGCTCTTTGAAGGTGCCTTCTTGGGCGG
The DNA here is from genome assembly GCA_964546515.1 of uncultured Oscillatoria sp. Lineage (GTDB taxonomy): Bacteria > Cyanobacteriota > Cyanobacteriia > Cyanobacteriales > Oscillatoriaceae > Oscillatoria. Next base: position 7,246 of record CAZJNL010000018.1, on the reverse strand, counting down.
AAGCTCGCGGTTTGAGCGCTTCTGATTTGCGAGAGCGTGCTCCTCAAGATGCGTGGCTGATTGAATCTGGCGGTGAGGTGGCTGCTGACGGGCTTTTGAGCCGTATTGTTTTGGGGAAGGGTGTGGCGATTTTCTCGCAGATTGACCCGGATGGTTTGAATGCGGATGTTAATACTTATTTTCGCTATACCCGCTGGCGGCAAACAAGGGCGCTGGCGCAGATTTTGGCGAATATGGGTGCGAGTTTTAAGGCTGACAGTCGCTTCTTCCAGCTAGCCGGTGGAGCGCCCGAAGCGGCTGCAGCCGGCACTGCAAACCAGGGGAGTTTCTATCACCCCGATTACCGCACAGACTTTGACCTTGGCGATGACCCCTATCGCTATTACCGCTGGTAAGTAAGTAGTGGGGTGCGTTAAGAACACACCCCGCACTGGCAAATTAAATGTATGGCCGCTGCCCGGTCGCGATACAGCGCACCCCGCACTGGCAAATTAAATGTATGGAGCTTGGATGGCCCCACCGGCTCTCAGGCCGGCTGGATTACATAAAATTTAAATTAATCCTCACCGGCTCTTAACCTCTAGGGAGCTGCCGGCAGGATATTCTGCTAACGGTATCTAAAGTTACAGAATTTTTTCACTCATTTGTCGCCCCTTGTAGCGCCGGCACCGGAACCCGGGTTTTTGTAGCGCAGGTATCCAAACCGGCGAGTGCGTTCGGGGTACGAATAATAGCAGAAAAATTTCTCTGAATTCACGACTAGCTCACAGGAGGCCAAACCTATGGAATTCTCTTATCCCGGTATCAGGTACGAAGCCGATCCGCTCTCTCTGGATACGAGCGAGGGCGATACCACCGGCAAATCTTGGGGGAGCCATTCCAAATTGCGCTATCCCCGACACATACCCGTGCCTCAACTCCTGCGCTCACTGAGGGAGCGAGCTCTCACCCGTCACACCGGCACCGAGAGCGCAAAAAAAGCCAATCCCACCTCTCGTCTTGCGCTCCAGGAAGAACCGGCCAAAATCCATTACAAAAATCTGTGCCGCAACCTAGAGCGGCGGCTGGAAGTGGCTAGAAGCCAAGGCAATCAAAACTTGATTCACCTTTTAGAAGCTGAATTTGAGCAGATATCTCGCAACTGGCAGTAGTTTTTGTTCCTTAAAAAGGTTGGGAATTGGCTGAAAGCCAAACCCCAACCCACATCAGACATCAAACTCAAAAAGAGGCGTACACCTTGCCTATCATCCCCGGACTCCAGTTTCCAGGGGACGAGCCAAAACCGGCTCCGTATAAGCAGGCTCCTCCATACCCATCGCTGGAAGGACGCTGTCGCGTCCCGCTTCGCTATCGAACCCACGCGGAATCTCTCTCATTGTTACCTGCTTAGCTTGCAGGGCAGTTTTGAGTATCTGCATCGCCCGCTTTGGCTCTCCCGCACCGCAGAAAAACAGGTCGGCGGCAAAATAGCCGTACTCTGGCCACGTATGGATGGCGATATGGGACTCAGCTAAAGTAGCTGTTGCCGTGACTCCGTGGGGACTGAACTGGTGTACACACAGGTCAATGAGAGTTGCGCCTCCAGCTGAAATCGCATCTAACAAGGCGCGGCGGATGCGTTCAGGGTCGTTGAGAAGCTCGCCAGGAGACTGCCAAGCATCAACAACCAGATGGGTTCCCATTTGTTTCATTCTGCCCGTAACACTCCACCCGAATATATCGCAAACTTTTGCATTATATCACGGTTTCAATCGTTCTTCAAGCAGAAACCAAACTTTCTAAACCGCTTCTTTGTTAAGTTTATGTTAAGTTTTGTTGCCTCCGGTGCCGCTGGCAGGCACAAAAAAGGCGGCCATTGAGAAAAATAGCCGCCGGCGGTTCAAGCGGTGCCGGGTGCCGGTGCAAAAAAATGCTAAAATGACGAGCCGAAGAAGGGATCTGGGTGAAGGAAGAAGCAAGAAGGAAACAGCTCCCCCTGCCCCCCGCCCCAGATCCGCTTATACCCAGTAGCGGCAACTAAGAGTGAGTAGTGCCGTCCGGCAGGATGGCCCCAGCTAGAAATGCCTGACTCAAACAAGCGCTGCTGAGATTGGCTGCGATCAGGTTAGCCTGAGACAGGTTGGCCCCACTCAAGTCGGCTCCCCCCAGGCTGGCCAGCAGCAAGCCTGCTCCCCCCAAGTTGGCCCCGCGAAGGTTAGCATCCCGCAAATCTGCCTCCAGCAGGCAAGCGCCTGACAGATTAGCCCCACTTAAATTAGCGCCCCGCAGATCGGCCTTGCTCAGTTCAGCGCCGCTCAAGTCTGCGCCGGTGAGCTGCAGCCCGCTGAGATTCGACCGGCTCAAATTGGCTCCCCCCAGGTTGGCCGCCCTGAGGTTGGCGTCATTAAGAGTGGCCGCACTCAGATCTGCCCCGCTGAGATTAGCGGCGCTGAGGTTAGCGCCGCCGAGGTCAGCTTCTCGCAAAGAAGCCTCACTCAAGTCTGCCTGAGCCAGATTCGCACCCCTGAGGCAAGCCCGATTCAGGTAAGCCCGAATCAGACCGGCCCGAGTCAAGCAAGCCCCTGTGAGATTGGCCTCACTGAGAACAGCCCGGTTCAAGTTCACCCCGCAGCCCGTCACACTGCTGAGAGTGGCGCGACTCAAAGAAACCCCACTGAGCGTACTCTGGGTCAGGTTGGCTGCAGTCAAATCCGCGCCCACCAGGCTAGCACCAATCAGAATCGCCTTACTGAGGTCGGCGCGGTGCACAATCGCGCCGCCGAGGTTAGCCCCACTCAAGTCCGCCTCCCTGAGGATGGCCCCAGTCAGCGCCGACCGGTTGAGGGCTGTCTCAATCAGAGTGGCTCCAGAGAGATTGGCCCCACTCAGATTCGCCTCACCCAAGTTAGCGGCGATCAGTTTAGCCATCGTTAAATTCGCCCCCCTGAGATTGGCACCTTTGAGATTTGTCCGATTCAGATTCACCTGAGACAGGTTAGCCCGGAGCAACTGAACTCCGGGAAAATCGCGCTCTCCTTGTGCGTGGCGACTCAAAAGTTCATTAGCACTCACAAGTTCATTAGTATTCATAAAGATTTGCCTGATTTACCTTAAGGTTTGGAGTTGCCAGGCTCTACCTACATAAACTTCTTAGGAAAAGTTCATGTGTGAGTCAAAGAATGGATAACAAAAAACGATGACAAAGGCGCGTAGTGCACGCGAGCGCGGCGGGGTTCAAGCCTGAGCCAAAAAAGATGAGAAACCGGGTTTCTTGCCCAAATTTAAGCGAGGTGCCCTGAAAAGCCAAAAAGCCGATTTCTTGAACCTGCCCGGGTCTTGCAAATTGAACCGCCGCGATCGGCACCCACGGGTGACGCGGGGCGTCTGAAGAGGATGGTTGCAACCCCTGTGCCCCCTAGCGACCTAGGTGCAGTATCCCCTAGGGACAGCTGCGCCCTGCTAGGTGTACTCCGCTCTCTTAGCCGCAATGAGACGCTCGCGCCCTGGCAGCCAGTGCTCAGGTTGACGGTTCGCAATCATGCACGCCTTAATTTCCTGTGGTTTTAAACTTTACTCAAATGGCCAGCCGTCGCGGCACCGGTGCCGCGAGTCGCTGTCTGGACTGCTAGTTGGGACGTTTGTGCGGTCTGAGAACCTCTGCAAGGGCCCTCAGCCAGTGTCACCTCCCCTAACTGTCTGTGTCCAGGTATCACCCAATCGGAAAAACATTTCTAGCCACTAGCGACTTTTGCTTGGGTTTTCAGCCCAGAGCCGGTCAAACCAACTCGGAAGCCTTGCCGATACCAGGGCTTCTGTCCAGAAAGACAACTCGCCCCCCACTCAAACAAGCCTGAGGCGCTCGTCCCAATCTGGCGGAAGCGAAGCGGCTCGATAGCGCTTCGCCCGTGCCCCGATGTCAGCCGCACTGGCGCATGGGGACATCGCACCCCCCCGGGTGTGGGGATCTGCTGTCACCCATAATTAATAAAGATAATCGCTGGCATGCATCCAGTGCAAGCTAGGGGGCGGGGGAGTCACCAAGGCAGATCCCCAACCGCCTCCCCTATTCCCCCGGTTGTGCGGGCCCCGGTAAATCTTAAATAAATCCTAAGAGGCAGCTAAGATTACCTGGTCTTTACCTTAACCAATTAAATTAGAATTTAATTTCTAAGGGGAGCGCGTTTGCAATCATTCCTGAACGCTCCCGACCCGTTGAGTCAAAATCCCCACTCAGCACTCAGAACTGGGGACTGAAGACAATGGGACTTGTCCAAGTTCAGACTGTGTTTGTTTAATTTTTCCGGGTGCGCCCGCCAGAGAGCGGCTGACGAATTGTTATGGGGGCTACAGAGCGAGGGTTAGGAATGGGAATGCAGTCGGGCAGCTATGGAAAAATCTGAAAAGGAAAGAAAAAAAATGACAGAACTAACCCTGACAGAATCCGAAATGGAAGCCTATTTCGACCTGTCAGATGATTTATTTTGCCTGATTGGAGGCGACGGTTATTTCTTGAAATTGAACGGGCAGTGGGAAAATCTTCTGGGATGGACGCCATTGGAATCTCGCTCGGAGCCTTGGATTGATTTCCTGCATCCGGATGACGCCGAAGCCACATTGAGCGCGATTAAACAGTGCGGGGCAGGCAAAGTTTGCCAGTTTGAAAATCGCTACCGCCATAAAAATGGCCTGTACCGGTGGCTGTCTTGGAAAGCGACGCGAACTGAAAATGGGTGGTGCGCCCTCGCCAAAGACATCACCGCCAACAAAAGATTAGAGCGCCAGATGTCCAGACAGCAGGAACGCCTGAACGCATTTTTCACCTCGGCCCCCGTGGGTCTGGCCATCTTGGACAAACAGCTGCGGTTCCTTCAGCTCAATCACACACTTCTCGATATGAACGGCGGGGCGGCAGCAGTTTATTTCGGCAAAACCTTCAGGGAAGTTCTGCCCCAGCTGGCACCGGCTGTCGAGCCCCTGCTGCAGAGGGTACTGGCCAGCGGCGCTCCCGCCCTCAACGCCGAGTTGAGCACCGGCCTGAACCCGCCTGCCCGCAGTACATGGCAAGCTTCTATTTTTCCCATACAAGACGAGTCGGGACAGCTGAAAAGCATTGGCCTCATCCTAACAGAAATCACCAGCCGCGTTGGGCTTCAAGAGGCGCTGCGCCCCCGTCTGGCGGTCGAAGAAGCCGCTGCGCACATATCGAGATTGTTCGTCTGAGCACAGGTCGCTCTCAATATTGTCTGAACTGTTGCCGCCCTCTGCGGCATGCAAGGTGGTGCGCAGCACAGAGAAAGTTCTGCGCACCGGCCTCGATCGCGACGTTTTCCAGTATCAGCTGCTCCAAGGGCGGTGAGCTGCGGGATTTCCAGGCGGCTCTCTGAGAGCCGCAACGCTTACGGCGCTGTCAGCGGGGAAAATGAAGTCCTCTCCATCGTGGACAATATCACGGAGCGCAAGCGGGCGGCGCGGGCGCTGCAGGAGTCAGAAGACGACGCGCGGCTGCTGCTGCGCGAACTGCGGCGCGGCGGTTACGACGTGACGTTTGAGCGGGTGGAAACAGCCCGGGCAATGAATGCCCTGCTCGACCGGCACAGCTGGGACGCTGAGACGGCTTATCAGTTGTACTCCTCCTGCCGGCAGTGGTGAAGTCAATTAGCGGATGAGTATTAATGCCGGTGGTACTGGGTTCAGTTGATCAGTATCAGTGATCGGAGCCTGGATGGAAATGGCGCAAGGCAACAGCCTCGAATATTTCGAGGCTGTTGCCTTTTAAAAAATCATTATGTAGATTTTTGGAACATTTGTCGGCAGGCGGCGTCAAGTTGGCGAGCGGAGGCACAAAGCGAGCATCAAATGCTGGCGTTGAGTGCCTTTAACTGCAATTTGTCAAAGTCAAAAATCAGAGTTACCATATAGACTTATGTGAATTTTGAGAAACCCTCCGTCGAAGTGCTGGAGCTGCTGTTGCAGCCTTCAGTAATTGATGATGAGTTCCGCAACCTGGTGCGAACCCCTAGTGTTTGGCATGGGAGCGGATGGGGAAAAGATTTCGCTGCCGGTGCCGGTGTCACAGCAAGACATGTCATTTGTCGAGTTGGGAACCGACGAGAATATCTTTGCTGAGGAAAGATTGCCCTGTGCGGCAATCCGGCTTGACCCTGACGTCCGCAACCACGGAAATCCAGGCCGGCAACTCATCGACAGCGTTGATGACCTACCGTTGCAAAAATTACCGGATGAAGGGGAACTTGGCAGACAAAAAGAGTGTCCGATAAACCGTAACACAAGGAGTATCTACCATGTTGAAATCAGTACAAACTGTCGAAATCCCGTCCGTAGAAGAACTCGAACAGCTGCTGCAGCGATCAGTAATTGATGATGAGTTCCGCAACCTGTTGGTGTCGGAACCCCAAGTGTTTGGCATGGGAGCGGATGGGGAAAAGATTTCGCTGCCGGTGCCGGTGGAACAGCAAGACATGTCGTTTGTCGAGTTAGTCACCGAGGATAACATCTTTGCCGACTGCGGCAGCACCTGCGTCTCGGGCTTCACCATCCTGTGCGACGGGAATACGCAACCCAACTGCCGGCGAACCTGCGTTTCCGGCTGGACTATCCGTTGCGACGGCGTTACGGTGTAATGCCACTCTCCGCGCACTGGCATGCTGGCTAATTGGGGGATAATTGCTAGTCTGTTTAATTATTACCAGGCTGGCTAATCGCTCCTGATATCACAAGTTCAGGCAACAAGGCTCTTGTTATTTTGATGAGTTGCCGGTGCAGCGCCGCTCCAGTTAGTCAGGAACAGTGGCAGTCCGGATGTAAATGACTTTGCCAGCAGCATTTTCACTTGCTCTTGGCAAAGTCTTCGATTCGAGGATTGTAATTGATGATATTTTCTCTGAAAGATTGCCTGTTACCTGTGGCACACGGGCTTTCTAATGACTTGGTTTCCACCAAACATCTGGCGGTAATTTACACCTTAGCTGAACTTTTCCCCCCCCTCTCAGGGGTTATTCTGGAATGCCGTTTAAGTGCGAGTGAATCTAGGGTGGATTTAGCAGTTTTTATACCAAACCCCAGAATTAAACTGCCAGCCCCTATCCCCAACCATCCCGTTTGGAGGTGCTTTCAGGATATATGCCAGGATTGGGCTGATGCAAATTCTGACCTGCACCAGATGGTAAATGCCATATTGCTAGAGTTTGATGTGGATGGGCAACCATCAAAGGTGCCAATTCCCTGCATTTTTCTGAATTTAGAGGAA
>CAZJNL010000017.1:0-16354 GCA_964546515.1 uncultured Oscillatoria sp. | reverse complement strand
GCCTGCTTGCATGCAGGCAGCGCATTTGCATCCCAATTGATTTACAATCGGATTGCTTTCTCGCGCCGCCAAATGCAGCACTGGAGTTTCCCCGACTTGTGCAGCCGGTGCCGACAGCACAGGGTTGGCAGCAGGAGATGCAATCTCAGCAGCGCTGGCGGGATGAGACACCAGTACCGCAGCCCCAAAAATGCTGCAAGAGGCGAGCCAAATCAGTGTAGCTTTGTGCATAAGATATTTTTGCAAGTCAGCCGGTAAATTATTTCCATTCTAGTGAGTTTGCCCGCACCTTGGCGAACAGTAGGGTGAGTTCCCCAAAGGAACGCACCCTACTTCTTGCAGGGTAAGGGGGTTAGGTTGCTCACCGGCGACCAAATCCCTTTGGGTGAGTAGATTTCGACCAAACCAGCAATTCCCCACCCCTCCCACCAAAAGCCAGCAATTCCCCATCGGCATCCCAAGCCAAACAGGAAAAACCCCGCTCAGCCCCTTCAAGGAGTTGCGCGACTTGCCGAGCTTGGTGCCACAGACAAACCTGACCGTCCTCAGCCGCCGAAGCCAGCAGGAAAGTCCCCGGTTGAAAAGCAATCGCCCCGATCGCCCCAGAGTGCCCCTCCCCACCCAGGCATCCCACCCCACAGAAACCTCAGCCTGCCTTTCCCACACCGAAATGCTGTCCCCACCGACAGCCGCCAGCAGGGGCGCACCCAATCACTCCGCTTACCCCGTTTCCACCCGCGAGGTCATGCCCGCTATTCAAGCGAGTAAAATTTTAACAATAACAGTAAATGCCGGCGAAGTTCCTCAACCGTCTTCGGCACCCCCTCGCCAAATTGCCCTCGCATCGCCTCCGGAACAGCCTCCCACACTTCCCAAATCAGAGGCAAACCGAGCTGCAAACCCTCCAAAATATCCCGCTGAGAAAACACCGCTGCCGGCGAGCCTTCCAATATCAACTGTCCTTGGTGCATCACGAAAATCCAATCCGCCCATTGATAAGCAAAATCCAGGTCGTGCGTCGCCACAAGCAGAGTGGTGCCAGTAGCGTGAATTTCCTGCAACTTAACCATCAGATGACGCGCCTGTAGCGGATCTAAATACGCTGTCGGTTCATCTAACAATAACAGCTGCGGCTGCAGCACCGTCACACCCGCCAGGGCGACTCGTTTCTTCTGCCCCAAACTCAAATGGTGTACCGGTCTGGTAGCTACTTCTTGCAAGCCAAAATCAGCGATAGCGCCAGCGACGCGCCGCTCAATTTCCCCTACAGGCAATCCCAAATTGCACAATCCATAGGAAATATCCTCCTCCACCGTCGCCCCTACCAACTGTTGCTCTGGATCTTGAAACACCAGCCCTACTTGCTCCCTTAACTTTGCCAGCGATTTCCGGTCGTATTGCACCGGCTTTCCTTGCCAGCGCACCCTTCCCCGCTGGGGTTTGTACAAGCCATCTGCTAGACAGATCAAAGTAGATTTGCCGCACCCATTATAACCGATAATCGCGCTTTTTTTCCCAACCGGCACACGCAGCGTCAGCCCGTTCAGCGCTGGCCAAGAGCTAGCTGGATAGGTGTAGTGCACTTCCTCAAATTCGAGCAACCATTCTTTCACAGGCATAAAGAGGGCGTGGGGAATTGGTGGGATTAGGATAAACCGGGATTATTTTAAATTATAAACCGTGATAAATTCCCAGCTAAGCAGAACGAGACAGCCCAGAAAAGCTTCCAGGGCGTATCGGCGCGAGAGCCGGTAGTGGCGGCGTCGGTGCCAAACCCGAAACTCTCCCGTGAACCCGCGCGAAGCTAGCGTTAAAGAGACTTGACGGTAGCGCTCAAATGTGGTAATAAATAGCTGGCTGATTAGCAATCCCAAGCTGCCCCAGGCAATCTTCCAAGAGCGGTTCCCATTGCGGGATTCCCGCGCAACCCACAACTCAACGGCAGTTCGCAGCAAGACAAATATAAAACGATACATTAATAGTAAAAGTTCTGTCAGCAGCGCCGGGCATCCCATCTGGCGCAACACTTGCAAAATTTCCGCGAATGGAACAGTCAGCAGGGCAAAAAACAAACAGGAGATGCTGGCGAGCGATCGCGCTGCAATACCCAAAGCCGTGTGAGTGCCGGTGCGGCTGATATAGAAATACCACCCCCCCAGCACCGCGCCCACCCATTCATCTCCCTGCAGCAGGTGCATCTGGCTCCCTGAGATAATATTCACCGCCAGTGCGGGTAGACTCACCAGTAAAAACACCCCCGCCCCAGCCATCATTTTCAGGTATATTCCCGCTGGAATTCCAGCATAGCCGACAGTCCAGACAGCCATCCAAAAAATAATCGCTAGCTGCACCTGCGCGTGACTGATGAAAGCGATAAACAGAACAGCGATCGCAAACCCTAACTTGTGAGCCGGTGGCAAATCCCGCAACCGATTCGTGTGAGCCAGCGTATCAATATAAATGTGCATTGGGAATAGGGGATGGGGAATAGGGCATTAGAAAGGGTAATTTTTACCCTTCATCCTTCATTTTTCCCGCCGCGCGTCCCCGATATAGCCCAATTACATACCCGATCGCCCCAGCGCCAACAGCAGCCTGCACCGCAAACAACAGCGATTCAGTTTCTTTTCCGGGTGGCTGCACCAGCGGTTCAAACCAAGGCTTGTAATCCGGCTGCACTTCCTGAATCGCCTCCTGTGCTTTTCCATCCGCACCGCCAAATTCTGAATTTTTCACCACCGCCAGCGGCACCACAGTGAGGATTGCCACTCCCAGCAGCAAAAGCCAATTATTCCACCCATCTGTATGTTTATTCATCAGTTCAAACCTTTTTCCTTTTCCCTTGCGCAACTAAGGTGTTGCACATTTAATTTGTACGTCGAGGTTTAGGAGACGGAGGCAGCAGCCCAACCACAGGCATTCCCAGCCTGAGGCTGGTAACGAGTAACATTTAATTTGTACGTCGAGGTTTGGGAGACGGGAGGCAGATCCTCCCCACAGGCATTCCCCGTTTGTGGCTGGGAACGAGTAATTTCTCAGGCTCCCCGTTTAATCAACTTCAATTGTTCCAGTTCCGGACGCCCGTATGCGGACAGCCAATTCCACACCAGCACCGTCAGAAATCCTTCGCTGACAGCCAGCGGAATTTGTGTCACCGCAAAAATTGCAGCGAATTTGAGAAACGAAGCCAAAAAGCCGCCGGCAGGAAACGCCAGCGCTAGCTGCAACGACGTGACTAAGTAGGTACTCAAGTCTGCCAGAACCGCTGCCAGAAAAATCGCCAATTTCTGCTTTTTGGCGAACTGCATCACCAGTTGATAAGTGCCCCAGCCCACTAATGGCCCAATTACCGCCATTGACATCGCATTAGCACCGAGAGTGGTAATGCCGCCGTGAGCCAGCAATAAAGCTTGAAATAGCAGCACCAGTGCGCCCAGCACCGACATAGCCATCGGGCCAAACAGGACAGCACCCAAACCGGTGCCGGTGGGGTGGGAACTGCTGCCAGTGACAGAAGGCATTTTTAAAGCAGACAGCACAAAAGTAAAAGCACCGGCTAGAGCGAGGAGCAATTTCAATTCAGGATTTTCTTTAGTGATGCGGTGCAAGCGCAGCAACCCCAAGGCGAAACAGGGAATAAATACAACCCACCAAAAAATTGCCCAACCCACAGGCAAATAGCCTTCCATAACGTGCATCGCTCCGGCAGGTGCTGCTGTCCCGACCGTTAAAATAACAGTCGCAGCGACAAACAATAAAACAGCCGGCTTTAACAAGCGTCTTTTTATCCCCAACATCTGTACCTCGCAGATGGATAATCGGTTCTCCTGCAGTCGGCGGGCATTCTGACTTGGCAACCGCTTCGGAGCGAGCGAAAAGGATTCGGTCGCGATTCTGGCTTCTACCTTCTCAATGCTGACTTCCAAAACGGGCGGTTGCGTCACAGTTGCGGGACAGCGCCGGATTCGCACCGAACTTTCCCCCTTGCGTCTGGTGGCTGGTTCCCACCAAGAACCGACTCAGCTTTTAAAGCTTACCGCACTTACAGCCGTTTCGGAAAGACAGCATCATATCAATTTATGAAGTTTCCCGCATCCGTCAGCAACCTTGCCCTCTCCGGGAAATCAGGAACGATCGCAATCGCTGCCCGCACCTTGGCGAATAGCAGGGTCACTTCCCCAGCGGAACGCACCCTACTACTTCCGCTCACTCCCCCGCCGGTGTGCGCCGGGAGAGGGTTGGGCGGTGGGGTGAGACAGCTTACCGGCGAGCGAATCCCTTTGGGCGATTAGATTTCCACCAAACCAGCAATTCCCCACCCCTCCCACCGGCAGCCAGCTTATCCCCACCGGCATCCCAAGCCAAACAGGAAAAACCCCGCTCAGCCCCTTCAAGGAGTTGCGCAAATTGCCGAACTTGGTGCCACAAACAAACCTGTCCATCTTCAGACGCCGAAGCCAGCAGGAAAGTGCCGGGTTGGAAAGCAATCGCCCCGACCGCCCCAGAGTGCCCTTCGAGCACCCAAGCGTCCCAGCCCACAAAATCGTCAGGCTGCTTTTCCCACACCGAAATGCTGTCCCCACCGGCAGCCGCCAGCAGGGGCGCACCCAGTCCCGACGCTTTGTCCGACCAAGCCAGCCGGCGCACCTTCCCCGGAAACCCCTGCATCACCCAAGGGTGGGAATTCCCCCACTGCAAAACCGCCACAGTGCGGTCTAAATTGCCACAAGCGAGATAGTTGCCATCAGCAGACCACGCCAGCACTTGAGTTGCAGACGGAACATCCAAAATCCAGGGGTCCTCATCCCAATTCTGGCTATTCCAAATTTTCACCCCCCCATAGCCTGCTGCAGCGAGACACTCACCTGTCGGGTGCCAAGCCAAATCCAGCACCGACGACGCCTCAAAATTCAGCGCCGCCACAACCGCCTGCGCACCGGCATCCCACACGCGCACCTGACGCCCCGTACAGAACGCCAGCTGGTTCCCCGCCGGACTCCAAGCCAGCCGGTCAACCCACGCCTCGTATTTCAGGGAATGCAGGGGCGACACAGGAATCGCCCCCGCAGCAGGCACGCGCCAAATCCGAACCTGGCCATCCTGTCCGCCCGCAGCCAGCAGAGAGCCGGTGGAAAACCCCAGACAGTCCACCGATTGACCGGCACCCCCCAGCAGCGTCGAGACAGTGCCAGCAGTGGTGCCAGAAGTGTGCCACAGCACCACCTCACCCGCAGCTGAACTCGCAGCCAAAGTTTTGCCATCCGGCGACCAAGCCACAGCCGTAACGTAATCCTCAAGCGCCCCCCGCCAGTAGCAATCCAGTATTTTCCGACCAATCCCTATACCAAACACTTCAGGAAATCCTCTCTCAACTTCCCACCGTCCAAATTCCGCCCAATAAAAACCAATTCATTCTTGCGGATTTCCCCCGGTTTCCACCGGCGGTCTTCCGTTCCCTCAAACAGCATGTGAACCCCTTGAAACACATAGCGACTCTCTTCCCCGGCAATATTCACAATCCCCTTCAACCGGAAAATATCCTGCCCTTGAGTTTGCAACAGTTCCCCCAGCCAATTATTCAGCTTTTCCCCATCCAGCGCCCCCGTTTCCACCAGCGCCACAGAAGACACAGTTTCGTCGTGTTCGTGAGCCGTTTCGCTCAAAAACTGCGGGTCAATCTCCAGGGCCCGCTGCAAATCAAACGCCCTCACCCCCAAAAGCGCCTCCATTCCCACCTCAGTTTGGCGAGTCCGGTAAATTTTTGCCATCGCATTCATCCCCCGAATCCGGCTTTCCAGCTCATCCAGAGCCTCAGCCGAAACCAAATCAGTCTTGTTCAGCAAAATCACATCCGCAAACGCAATTTGCTCCTGCGCCTCACTGCTGTCCCAGTGCTCCCAGATATGCTTAGCGTCCACCACCGTCACCACCGCATCCAAACTCGTCTGGCTGCGCACATCTTCATCCATAAAGAACGTCTGGATCACCGGCGCGGGGTCAGCCAGTCCCGTCGTTTCAATTACCAGATGGTCGAACTTGTCCCGCCGGCGCATCAAGTTGCCGATAATCCGAATCAAATCCCCCCGCACCGTACAGCAGATGCAGCCGTTGTTCATCTCAAAGATTTCCTCATCGATGGAATTGACCACCAGCTGGTTGTCAATCCCCACCTCCCCGAACTCGTTGACAATCACAGCCACCTTGCGCCCGTGCTCGTGAGTCAGGATGCGATTCAGCAGCGTTGTTTTCCCCGCCCCCAGATAGCCGGTGAGCACCGTCACCGGCACCGAAGAACCTGTAGTCGCAGTCACCATACCGCAATTGCCTCCTTTTACTGTAATGATAATCACTATCAATCAGTATAAGTGGTTTCACAGCACAAGCCACATGTTCGTAGTTGGGCTTTAGCCCTACAGTTCGTAGTTGGGCTTTAGCCCTACAGTTCGTAGTTGGGCTTTAGCCCTACAGGGGCCAATTGCGCAGACCGGCCACCTGGCCAGTAGCGTGTGGCCCAAAACAGCAGAGTTCCGCCCCGGCGAGATTGCGGCGAGCGACCGCACTAAGCTAAGGCGCATTTAATTTGCACTGTATATCTCTAGTTTTACGTTCCAAGCGGGCCATTTAAACCCCAAAATAGCATGTACAAGCCGTAAGTACGATCGGCCCTTGATTGCAAATAAGCAGATTAAAAGCATAACACTCCACCGGCACATCTTGCCTGTACGATTTAAATGATAATCATTATTACAAAGCGTCTGGGATCTAAAGTGAATGAGAAAATCAGTGGGCTGGTGGGGGTTGCTGCTGTCGGCGTTCGCAGCGCCAGTGGCGGCGCAACCGGCAGAAACCGCAACCGACACAGGCGAGACAGTCAGTCCCCGTTTCGGGCGGCGCTACACCACCGAGGGAGCTGGCATGGACCCGTTTGCAAGCTTTGAAGCCTTTCTTCCCCTTTTCGAGACACCGGGAAGCACCCTCACCTTTATGGAAGGGCGGCTGCTGTTGTCCAGTAAATCCGCCAAAGGTGGGAGCGCCGTGCTGGGATACCGGTCATACAGCGCTTCCGGCAACCGGATGCTGGGCGGGTATCTCGCCTACGACGTGCGCGACACCGGCGAGAGCATTTTTAACCAAATTGGCGCGGGGTTTGAAACCCTCGGCGACGACTGGGACATGCGCGCCAACGCTTACATACCCGTGGGCAACACCCGCAACCAAATCTCCGAATCATTCGGCGCAGCCTTTTTCCAGCAAAACTCCCTGCGGTTGGAGCGAGTGCGGCAATTTGAGGCAGCGATGACTGGGGGGGACGTAGAAGCCGGCGGACGGTTGCTAGCCCTCGGGGACGGCGACCTGCGCGGCTATGCCGGTGTGTATTACTACTCAGCCGAAGGCAGCGAAGGCGTTTTCGGCGTCAGAGCGAGATTGATCGCCCGACCTACCGACTATCTGGGGTTGAGCGTCTCGGTGCAAAACGACCGGCTCTTTGATACCAGTGTGGTCTTGAGCGCGGCGGTGAACTTTCCAGGCAGCCGCCCCAGGGGAGTCAAAACGCCGAGTGCGCTGGCTCGCATTGGGGAATCCGTCGAGCGCCAAACAGCCATTATTGCCGACGAGCAGAGAAAAACCGACACAGTAGCGGCTTCTCGCCCCGACAGCAGAAATCCCTTCCGCTTCCCGCACGTCAACTTAGGGTCAGGAACAGGGACGGGCAGCTGAGAGAGGCCCTTTGGCAGCGTAGCAGAAGCCCTCGGCGCAGCCCAGTCGGGTGACATTGTTTATCTGCAGTCGGGAAGCAATCCCGGAGTGCCGGGGTTCAGGATTCCAGATGGTGTATCAGTCCTCTCAACTGCGCCGGTGCAGCAGATTGACACAGCGCAGCGCAGTGCAGTGGTGCTGCCCCTGTCCGGCACCGGCGTGCTGCCGGCGGTCTCCGGAACAGTCACCTTGGGGAATAACAGCACAGTTTGCGGACTGGCGATCGCCGTCCCTGACGATGGCAGCGCCGATACGCGCAATCCCGGCATTGCGGGGAGCAATATCAGCAATCCGACGATTCGAGACAATACCATCAGCAGCTCAGATGGGAGCGGTATTTTACTCAACGGAGTCAGCGGTCAGCTGGAAATCGCCAACAACACCATCAGCAATTCCTTAGGTGATGGCATTCGGGTAAATAAACCGGATTTTTTCAAAAAACCCAGTTCCTCAGTGCGAAAAACATCACCGGCAAGCCGCCTCCAAAGTTTGCAGGTTTTGCCGCATAGCTTTAAAATAATATTGCGGGTCTAAATCCCCCCGCTCCAGCGGGTCCAAAGACCGCACCGACAAACCCAAATCTGTCGCCAGCTGCTGGAGGCGCTGGCTGTCAGCGCCCGGTTCCGTCATCAAAAACTTAACTTTGAAGCGCTTGGCTGTCTCCACAACTCGCGCTATATCGCCTGGAGTCATGCTGTCTTCCGGCAACTCCAGCACAGCTACTTGTTGCAGCCCGTAGCGTTTTGCCAGATAGGGGTAAGCATCGTGGAACGCGATAAACGTACAGTCTCGCAAGGGAGTTAGGCGTTTCTCAAACTCCTGGTGCAAAGCTTGAAGTTGCTTGATATACGCTTCCGCATTGGCTTTATAGGTGCTAGCATTCGCCTGGTTAGCCGCGCTCAGCCCGTCGCGAATATTGGCCACTTGTTTTTGAGCTAAAACTGGATCTAGCCAAACATGAGGGTTGCCATCTTCTATGGTTTGGATTCCTTGACTGGCGTCAATTTGCTTGAGCTTCTGATTGCCGGCGCTAGAGATAAGCTGAGAGAGGAATTCCTCTAAACCCAAGCCATTTTTAACCAGGATATCCGCCGTGGCGATCGCCTGTACGTCCGCTGGCTTCGCCTGATACTCGTGCACTTCACTTCCGGGGGGAATTAAAATCTCAACTCCAGCATTTTGACCGGCAACTGCCTTGGCAAACAGATACACCGGCAGAAAAGTCGCAATCACTTTAGGAGAGCTATTGTTCTGCGCCCAACCGCCGAGACTAACCAAAAACAGGCCGAAAAAAGCTAGGATAGCTAGCCCGTATTTCCTGCGGGTACCAATCCGCATCCCGCCGAGAATATTCAGTGCAATTTTGAGCATACAATTTCTTCCGTTACAGACAATTTCAGAACTTGTTAGGCAAGTAATTGTTAAGTCCGCCGCCGGGAGGTGAGAAACCGAGTTCTCCCGCGAGAGAGGAGCGGTATCGCTCTATAGCAGCTATAAACGATTTGTGAAATCCCCTCTCTTTTCTTTCCTTGGCGCTCCTTGACGGCGGCGGTTTATAGCGGTTCTCAAATAAGTGTGCTAAGGGGGCTATCCTCTTATAGAACGCCGAATCGCGTCTCTTCCCTCCCGGAGAGCGCCCGAAAGCTAAAACATACCACACTAATATGAGAAACACTATATTAGAACCGCTATATCTGCTGGTAGGGGCGGGTTTCTCCGACAGCTGTCAGCCTTCGCAGTCAACTCGCCCCCACTCCTGCAAATCTACTGCCGGTCGAGACAAGCCTCCAGCTGCTCGCGAATGCGACCGGCATTCAAATTCCGCCCGATAAAGACAAGCTGGTTGCTCTTTTTTTGAGGCCAATCATCCTGCTGAATGTCAAACCGCTTCCCACTCAGCTGAAAAATCTGCCGGTCAGCACTTTCTTTAAACCACAGCAACCCCTTAGCGCGAAAAACATCCTGCGGCATTTGCTCGTACAAAAACTTCTCGAACTTATCCACCAAAAAAGGCCGGTCGCTCTGAAACGAAACCGACACAAACCCATCATTCGCCAAGTGGTCGGAATGGTGGTGGTGCTGATGGTGGTGGTCATGTTCGCAGTGTTCGCCGTGCTCGTGCTCGTGCTCGTGTTCGTGCTCGTGCTCGTGCTCATGATGTTCGCCGTGTTCCGATTCACCTGCCGGCGAATATGTGTCATAATTAGACAGCCCCACATCCAGAATCATCGGGAGTGGCACCTTCCCGTGTTGCGAGCGCAGAATTCGCGCCCCCGCCTTCACCGCAGCGATATACCTTTCCAACTCACTAACCTTCTCTTCCGCCGCCAAATCAGTTTTATTCAGCAGAATAATATCCCCGTAGGCAATCTGATTCAGCGCCGCAGAACTGTCGAAATGATCCGGGGTGAACGTTTCCGCATCCACCAGCGTCAAAATAGAATCCAGCCGGGTCAAATCCCGCAACTCAGTCCCCAGGAACGTCAGAGCAATGGGCACCGGGTCAGCCACACCCGTAGTCTCCACAACCAGATAGTCAATGCGCTCGCTGCGTTCCAGCACACTGTAAACCGCATCCACCAGACTGTCATTAATCGTGCAGCAAATACAGCCATTACTCAATTCTACCATATCTTCATCCACAGCCACTAAAAGCTGGCTGTCGATATTGATATCCCCAAACTCATTCACCAAAACCGCCACCTTCAAATCTTGGCTATTTTGCAGGATGTGATTGAGCAGCGTTGTTTTGCCACTTCCCAAGAAGCCGGTGATAATCGTCACCGGCATCCCCCGTTTAGGCATATCCAGATTGCCAACCGCTGAAGCGCCAGACATAGTAACCTCCTAAAAATTATATCCCTCATCTCCAAAACAGCTTCCCGCAGCCCAGACAATCCCCCAATCCCCAAATCCCGGCCCTATCCGGGCAGTTCTGCCCACTGCAGGAGCTTCCGCTTCATCATCTCAAAAATATTGTAAAACCCATTCACGCGAGAAGGAGTCAGGCTCACATTCAACCCTGTCTCTTGGATAAAATCTGGAGAGACTTGCAAAATTTCTGCCGGGGTCAGCCCGCTGAACCCTTCCACCAACAGCCCCACTAGCCCCCGCACCAGCACCGAGTCCGAATCCCCGTGAAACCAAACCTTCCCCTCATCCAGCGCCGCCGTGACATAAACCTGAGAAACGCAACCGGGAACCCTGTTTTCCGGCACTTTATCAGTTTCGGGAAATTCCTTGAGACGCTTGGCGTACCAGATGAGTTGCTGGTAGCGCTGCAGGGGGTCAGAAAGCCGCTGGAAGCGCTGGACAATCTGGGCGATAGCCGGTGGCAAAGGGGCAGGAGTGGGTGGCATGGCAGCAGTGTGTGATAACCTTTCTCATTCTAACCTAAATTCGCCGGCATTGGGGGAATCCGAGCCAGAAGTTTTCGTTTCAGTGCCTCTGGCTGCTGCATCTGAGCTACAGTCCCTTCAGGGCTAGCAATATATTGCTCGGCAAATTTGAGGAGGGCTGCGGCGCTTTGCAGGGGTGACAAACCTGCAAATAGGTAAGTGTTTTTTTGGGGGGCAGAAAACGCTACCGCACAGGGGCTGTCACAAACGCTCAAACAGTCTGCTGCTTGAATCGCGCACTCCGAAAGGAATGGCCAATTCTGGGTTCGGAGTGACAGCTGGCTGAGTAAGTGAAATCCTCCTGACTGACCCATGTACTGTCGCTGGCTGCGGGAAAAGGAGCAGGATTTGCAAACGAAAATAACATGCTTTGTCATGGGAGCTGTCTGGCTTCGGAGGAGCCCTATCGCAACATCAGAGCGACTTCTTTAGCAAAGTAAGTGAGGATGAGGTCAGCACCGGCACGTTTAATGCTGGTGAGAGTCTCCAGAATCACTTGTTTTTCATCAATCCAGCCCTGCTGTGCAGCCGCTTTAATCATGGCGTACTCGCCGCTGACATTATAAGCCGCCACCGGCAGCCCAGTTGCCTGGCGCACTTGACAAATGATATCTAAATATGCTAGTGCCGGCTTCACCATCACGATGTCCGCCCCCTCAGCCACATCGATAGCCACCTCTTTCAGGGCTTCCCTGGCATTCGCTGGGTCCATCTGGTAGGTCTTTTTATCCCCAAACTTGGGAGCGGAATCCAGGGCGTCCCGAAATGGGCCGTAGTAGGCAGAGGCGTACTTGGCGGAATAGGCGAGAATCCCCACGCCGGTGTGGCCGCCAGCGTCGAGAGCTTTGCGGATCGCCCCCACTCGCCCGTCCATCATATCCGAGGGGGCGACCATATCGGCCCCCGCTTCCGCCTGGGAGATGGCCATCTTCACCAGCACTTCTACGGTGGGGTCATTGAGAACCGCCCCATTTTCACCCACCAAACCGTCGTGCCCGTGGGTGGTGAACGGGTCAAGGGCCACATCGGTAATGACGGTGATTTCCGGCACGGCTTTTTTGATGGCTCGCACTGTCCGCTGCACCAGCCCCCCTGGGCTGTAGCTTTCCGTGCCGGTGTCATCTTTGAGGCGTTCAGGGATGACGGGGAACAGCGCCACCGCATTAATCCCCAGCTCAAACGCTTCCGCTATTTCTTTTAGCAGCAAATCCTGGGAATAGCGGTAGCACCCAGGCATGGAGGCAATTTCCACCTTTTGACCCGCGCCTTCCATGACAAACACGGGATAGATCAGGTCATCCACACCCAGCTGGGTTTCTCGCACCATCCTGCGCAGTGCCGGTGTCCGCCTCAGGCGGCGGGGGCGCAAGGTTAACAGTCTGGGTGCGGCCATTGAGCCGCTCTCTGCGGTGGCATTTGTCTGTGACATGGGCAGTTCTGTGTCAGTTCAGCTTTGAGTGTACCATAATAATAATCATTCTCGCACACAGTCCGGTTGCATGAAACAGAGTTCTGGGCTCACACCCCCTCAAATGGACACCGCCATCATTGGAGCGGGCCCGCACGCCCTCACCCTTGTCACCCACCTGCTGCAAAAACGGAAAGACATGCGCCGGCGGTTCTGGGTGTTTGACGCCAGCGGAAAGTGGATCAGCCGGTGGTGCCGCCACTTTGCGGCGCTGGAAATCCCCCATCTCCGGTCGCCCGCCGTCCACCATCCCGATCCAGACCCCTATGCCTTGCGCCGATTTGCCGAATCCCGCCCGCACGAGCTTTTCCCGCCCTACGATTTGCCGGGAACCCAGCTATTTCAGGACTTTTGCTTCGATCTGATTCGCCGGTGGCAGCTGGAGGGTAGCGTCGTCAAGGCCAAAGTAACCCGCATCGAGCCCATTTCGGGGGCAAAGGGCTGCCGGTTTCGGCTTTGGCTGGAAGACGGCCAATCTGCGATAGCCCGACGGGTAGTTCTGGCCACTGGCGGCGGCGTCCCACAGCTGCCGGTTTGGGTCAGCCAAATCCAGCCGCCCTATCCCCAAGAGCGACTTTGCCACTCCGATCGCGTTGACTTGCGCGAATTGCAGCTATCTGGCGAGCGAGTCCTGATAGTTGGTGGCGGTTTAACCGGCGGACATTTAGCAGTCGGGGCGCTCACCCGTGGCGCGAAGGTAATGTTGATGGCCCGCCGCCAGCTGCAAGAGAAATTATTTGATGCCGATCCGGGCTGGCTTGGGCCCAAGTATCTCAAGGGATTTTGGGCGGAACCCGACTGGGAGCGCCGGTGGGATCTCATCGAGACCGCGCGGAACGGCGGATCGCTGACACCGGCAATGCTCACCCAACTGCGGCGTTACCAGCAACAGCTGGCAATCCTCCCAGAGTGTCAAGTGGCCAGCGCCCAGTGGCTGGGCAATCGCTGGCGGGTGATTTGCAGTGATGGTGCCGAGTGGGAGTGCGATCGCATC
The DNA here is from genome assembly GCA_964546515.1 of uncultured Oscillatoria sp. GTDB lineage: Bacteria > Cyanobacteriota > Cyanobacteriia > Cyanobacteriales > Oscillatoriaceae > Oscillatoria. The sequence continues at coordinate 2,736 of CAZJNL010000017.1, read as the reverse complement.
TGGCTGGCCACCGGCACCCGACTGGACGTGACAGCGGAACCCTTGCTGGCAGACATCCTAGAAGCATATCCCGCGCAGATTGTCAAGGGGTTGCCCGTCCTGGACGGACATCTGCGATGGCCCGGTTGCGAAGCCTTCCTCACCGGCCCTCTCGCCGCACTGCAGGTAGGGCCGGTGGCGCGGAATCTCTCAGGCGCGAGAATGGCCAGCGAGCGGATTGCGCCCGCACTGCACAAGCCCAGTCTGGCACCTACGCCCAGCCACTGGGCGCAGCTTGTTCCGTTATACGGTTGAATCACTATTTTATAGTTTGGGGCTGTTTTCTATAGCGCTGGTTTCCTCTGTTTAATGAATTAACCGGATATGCGTTCTTTGTATCCTGCTGCCTCAATCCCTGAAGAGCGCCGGTGGGAACGCTCAGAATAAGAATCGTTATTACATTCGGTTAAGTTCCGGGAGAGTGAAAGCCAGACCCAATAAAATTAGAATCAGCCTCATTCTCAAAAATGCTTCCCGCCAGCATCACCCAGTCCCGCACAAGGAGAGAAACTGTGATACGCTATACCCCGCACATGACGCTGTTGCTGCTGCTGCTGTCAGCAGGCGGCTGCAGCCAACCCACCCTCACGCCCGCGTCTGAGGGGCAAAATCCCCCTCCCCAGACCAAACAGCTGAAAGTGGTGGCCACATTCCTGCCGGTGTATTGGTTCACCAAGGCTGTGACTGGGGATAAGGCACAGGTGGAAATCTTAGTTCCCCCAGGAGCGGAGGTGCACGAGTACCAAGCCACACCGGCAAACGTGGGAGCAATCGCCACCGCCGGCGTGCTCGTCAAAAATGGCATGGGATTTGAGGAATTCCTGCAAGCAACCGTCAAAAATGCCGGGAATTCCAAGCTGAAGGAAATTGATGCAAGCATGGGCATTCAAGCAATAGAGGAGATTTCGCCAGTGGAAACGCCGGTGGGAAATGCCGGTGAAAAGAAAGGCAAAGACGAACACGAGGGGGGAAATCCCCACGTCTGGCTAGATCCAGTCTTAGCCAAACAGCAGGTAGAAAACATTCGGGACGGCTTAATTGCAGCAGATCCCGAAAATAAAGCCACCTATAAGGCAAATGCCGCCGGCTACATCCAGCAACTAGAGCAGCTAGACAGCCAGTTCAAACAGCGCCTGCAGAAATATCCCAACTGCACGTTTATTACCTTCCACGACGCCTTTCCTTATCTCGCTAAGCGCTACAACCTAAAACAAGTAGCCGTTGTCAAGATTCCAGAAACGAGCCTGTCACCTCAGGATGTGAAAAAGACTGTAGATACGGTTAAGCAATATCAAGTCAAAGCCCTCTTGGGAGAGCCGGTTACAGACAATAAATTGCTGCAAACTCTTTCGCAAGACTTGAAGATCACCCTATACCCGCTGAATTCCCTGGAATCTGGCCCCCTAGAAACGCAACATTATTTTACAGCAATGCAAGCCAATCTGCAAACTCTTGAATCAGCGTGCCGGTAACTTTTATGAACTCCGACTCACCCAATGGCTGGCATCCCCAAGCCAAATCCAAAATCCCCAACCCCCAACTCCCAACTCTCAAAGTCGAGAACTTGACCGTATATCAGGGCAATTATCTCGCTCTCAGGGATGTCTCGTTTGAATTGCCGGTGGGAACTGACACGGCAGTAGTTGGCCCGAATGGTGCCGGTAAAAGCACCCTCGCGCAAGCAATTCTAGGGTTAATTCCCCGCAAATCCGGGCAAATTGAAATCTTTGGCCGGCCCTTGGAACGGCTGGGACACCTGTGCCACCAGATAGGCTACGTCCCGCAGAATTTTATCTTCGACCGGTCATTTCCCATTTCTGTTTGGGAATTAGTCGGATTGGGATGGGTAAAAGGGATCTCTTGTAGAGACGCGATTTATCGCGTCTCTCAACAAGGGAACACCATAAATCGCGTCTCTGACGAAGACAGCACTCCCCAATCCAAAATCCAAAATCCAAAATTCAAATGGCCTTGGCAGCCAGATCCGGAAAAATCCGTAGCGATTGGCGGCGCTTTGCAGCGAGTCGGCGCTTACCAGCTGCGCCACCAAGCTATCGGGACTCTGAGTGGTGGCCAGCTGAAGCGGGTATTGCTGGCCTACTGCTTGGTAATGCCGCGCCGGCTGCTGGTGCTGGACGAAGCGTTTGCCGGTGTGGACGCCCAAGGAGAAGCTGATTTCTACGCTTTGCTCAACGAATTGAAGCGGGAGCACAATTGGACAGTGCTGCAAGTTTCCCACGATTTAGATATGGTGAGCCGGCACTGCGATCGCGTCATTTGCCTCAACCAAACCGTAGTTTGCACCGGCAAACCGGAAATTGCCCTAGCACCGCAAAACTTGCTGGCCACCTACGGCCCCACCTTGAGCCGGTACCGGCACCACCACTAAGGTTAGGGGTTAGGGGTTAGGGTTTAGGGGAAAGAGGGACACCCCACTCTTACCACCTAACACCTAACACCTATAGCAGTTCTAAATGATTTGTGAAATTCTCTCTCTTTTCTTTCCTTGGCGCTCTACCCAACGGGCAAGCCGCTGGCGCGTCTATGGCGTCTTGGCGGTTTATTAAAAAAAAATTTCACAAATCAATTATAACAAGCATGGTTTCTAAAGGAATTATAAATTGTGGAGATGGATTTAGTGATTTACTTGCCGGCAGTTGCCGGCGGCGCAGATTTGTTCACGTTGCTGCAGTTTCC
>CAZJNL010000016.1:0-16405 GCA_964546515.1 uncultured Oscillatoria sp. | reverse complement strand
GAAAATTCTGCTGTCGTCTATCAGGCTTTTCGCCCTGGTATTGGTCACTTTGCCGCCTCACACGGTTATTTCGGCGGCGAATTCAGTCTCAGCCGCATGAGCTGGATTAAGCCTAACTTCTTGTGGATGATGCACCGTTCGGGATGGGGTACAAAAGCCGGACAAGGAGTGATATTAGCCGTGTGGGTCGAGCGTTCAGCTTTCGATGAAATTTTGGCAGCAGCAGTGCATTCAAGTTTTGTGCCAGAAGTGTATGGGAACGAAACAGATTGGAAGCAAGCTGTTAAGCAATCGTCCGTCCGGCTGCAATGGGACACCGATTACGACGCCTGGGACGCGAAGGTTGAGCGCCGCGCTATTCAGTTAGGATTGCGCGGTGATTTTTTATCCAGGTACGCGCGAGATTGGATTGTAAATATCGAGGATATTTCTGAGTTCGTGCGGCAACAGCGCCAAAACCGTCAAGCTGGCATGGCAGATTTGCTAACCCCCTTTGAGTCCGTTTATCCCGTTGACAATCCCTACATTGCCAAGAAACTAGGATTATCGGTTCCGTACTAAGCAATTTTATGCGAATCGCTCTTTTCACTGAAACTTTTTTGCCCAAAGTTGATGGCATTGTGACGCGCCTGCGCCACACGGTTGAACAGTTGCAGCGTGCCGGCGACCAAGTGCTGGTATTTGCCCCCGATTACGGATTGCGGGAGTACAAAGGAGCGGAAATTTACGGGGTGCCCGGTTCCCCGCTGCCCTGGTATCCGGAGCTGAAGATGGCTTTTCCGCGACCGTCGGTCGGGAGCAAGCTTGAGGAGTTTCAGCCGGATTTAATACATGTTGTGAATCCAGCAATTTTGGGTTTGGGGGGGATTTATTATGCGAAGAAGCTGAAGATTCCTTTGGTGGCTTCGTATCACACACATTTACCGCAGTATTTGCAGCACTACGGGTTGGGGGTGCTCGAACCGCTGCTCTGGGAGTTGCTCAAAGGGGCGCACAATCAAGCTGAGCTGAATCTTTGCACGTCTACGGCGATGGTGAAAGAATTGCGATCGCACGGGATTGAGCGGGTGGATTTGTGGCAGCGGGGGGTGGATACGGAGATGTTCCAGCCGCATTTGGCCAGCCGGCAGATGCGCTCGCGCCTCAGCGGCGGGCACCCGGAAAGTCCTTTGCTGCTGTATGTGGGGCGTTTGGGGGCGGAAAAGGAAATTGACCGGATTAAGCCGGTGCTGGAAGCTATCCCGGACGCCCGTCTGGCTTTGGTGGGAGATGGCCCTCACCGGCAGGCGTTAGAAGAGCATTTTGCCGGTGCGCCGGCACATTTTGTGGGCTATATGCAAGGGCTGGAACTGGCGTCGGCGTATGCTTCTGCTGACGCTTTTATTTTTCCTTCGCGCACAGAAACCCTGGGGTTGGTGCTGCTGGAAGCAATGGCTGCGGGCTGTCCGGTGGTGGCGGCGAGCTGTGGGGGAATTCCCGACATTGTGACAGATGGGGTGAATGGCTACCTGTTCGACCCAGCTGATGATGCCGGTGCGCTGCGGGCGACGCTGCGTCTTTTGCAGCACCGGCTTGAGCGGGAAACCCTGCGCCAAAATGCCCGCCGGGAAGCAGAGCGCTGGGGGTGGGCGGCTGCGACTCGCCAGTTGCGCCGGTACTATCAAGAGGTGATCGCTTCTGTGTCTGTGCCAAGGGCAGCCTAGGCAAAGTGTGATATCATCTGCGCTAGAGTAGGGGCGGGTTCACTAATAGCCTTTGCCACTCACCGATATCTCGGATAAACCCGCCCCTACTCTTTACTCTTCACCCTTCACCGTTTCCTGCCCCCTGAACGCTGCTGAATCTGTGTATTTTGTAGAGACAGCGCCTTGGGAGTCAGGTGAGAGCGGGTTGATATTCCCACCACTAAGCAAAGCGGTACAGGGGAGGATTCTTAAGAAGAAAGCAGCCCAACTGCCTGACTCTCAAAGGGTTAACCAAAAACTCGCCACCGGCTGCGCAGGAATTCCACCTCTGGCTTACTTTTTTATAAGCGTTATATGGTAGCACAAAATGAAAAAATCTGCAAGGGTTTTCAGCTCGACCCTTTGCTGGCGGTAGAGTGGGAGTTTTCAGGCCAGTGAAAATAAATTCGCCGCCCGGTCGCTCGGCAGTGGTGCGGAGCGTCCAATTTTCACAGCGGGATCTCTATCTAGTAGCTTTACCGGCACTGATAATTATGGATAGTGTTAATTTAGGTGTCAGCCCGAGAAGCCCCTAAATTGGCCTATAGATTATCTTAATAAAGAGTCTCCTTGCCCCGACCTTGCCCGCTCCGCCCCAGGCACGATCGAAGCTGACGCGCTCGTTTTCCCGTGGCTAAATGCGCTAACACTCAGCTACAGTGTGCAAAGTATCGCCTTTTGGCTTTCGCCAACAGTTTAGGGGTGCGGTGGAGCCTGGAGACCTCTGCCGAACCGTGGGCCATCACACACCCTGTGAGGGGTTAATCCTATGACATTTTCAGATGCTGGTAGCGTTCTGGCCACACTGACACAAGCCAATCGCATGGGTGCCCTGGCCCATCGCGTCAAGGATCTGCCAGTGACGGAATTTGTCTGCCTGCTCGACTTTATCACAGCTGAATTCCAGCAGTTTCTCAGGGCGATTGACCTGATCAACAACGAAGCCCTGGAAACCATGCTCGAGCAGCTGCTTGACGCTTTCACTCTGAAAATTGGCCAAATCCTCCAGGCGGAGCGCACGGCCATCTTTCTGGTGGACGCGGAAAAACGCCAGCTGTGGTCGAAACTCACCCAAAGCCAGACCGGCAACCCCATCGAAATCCGCATCCCCCTGCACATTGGCATCCTCGGCCAAGTGGCCACCAGCGGCCAGAGTTTGAATATTTGCAACGCGACTGCGCACCCGCTTTTTAACAAAGAAGTGGACTCTCATCCGGGCTACCAAACCCGCAACCTGCTGTGCATCCCCATTTTCAGCAACAAAAACCCAGAGAAAGTGGTGGCGGTGGTGCAGCTGTTAAATAAGGCTGGTGACGTTCCGTTCAGCAGCTCGGATGAGGAGCAATTCAGCGAGTTTGCCAACGCGATTGGCATTCTCCTGGAAAGCTGCCAGTCGTTTTACGCGGCAGCTCGCAACCAGCGGGGGGTTTCCGCCCTGCTGAAGGCCACCTCTTCTCTCGGCCAAAGTCTGGATCTGGAAGCGACGCTGCGCTCGGTGATGGAGCAAGCTCGGGAGCTGATGCAGGCAGATCGCAGCACCCTGTTTTTGCTCAAGAAAGACACGAATGAACTGTGGACTAAGGTGGCTAAGGCGGATGGCAAAACTATGATGGAAATCCGCATTCCCGCCAATAAAGGCATTGCCGGCTATGTGGCTTCCACCGGCCAGACTCTCAACATTCCCGACGCCTATCAAGATCCCCGCTTTGACCCGACTACAGACAGCCGCACCGGCTACCGCACCCGCAACATCTTGTGCATGCCGGTGTACAATTCTGCAGGGGAATTGATTGGCGTCACCCAGCTGATTAACAAAATCCAGGGCAGCTTCACCAGTTCGGATGAAGCGTTTATGCGGGCGTTCAACACGCAAGCAGGCATCGCCCTAGAAAATGCCCGACTGTTCGAGAGTGTTCTGATAGAGAGGCAGTATCAGAAAGATATCCTGCAAAGTCTCTCTGATGCCGTCATCTCAACCGACATGCAAGGGCGGATTGTCACGATTAATGAAGCAGCTATGGAGTTGCTCGGCTGCCCGGTGAAAGCGGAGAATGGCCTTCACCGGCAGCTGTGGGAGAAGCAGTTTATCGACCGCTACGTCTGGGAGGTGGTGCCGGTGGAAAATCTGCGGTGGCGTCTGCAAGATAGCCTGACCACAGCTGCTAGGTATTATGTGCCGGAGCAGAGTATAAATGTTGGACTGTACACGCAGCCGACTGATTTGTCAACAGGGTCTGGCGAGGGCAGCAGCACCCACATTCTGGCGATTCCCGACCGGACTAACTCGGACATTTACATTCCCTGGAACCGGCTGGAGATCGATGCTGGTGACACCCACATCCCTATCCAGTTGCGAGCCGATCAAGTCAAGGAAATCGAACGCAGTGTCAATCTCACCATCAACCCCCTGACAAACCCGGAGGGAGGGGTGCGGGGCGGGTTGGTGGTTTTTGAGGACATCAGCCAGGAAAAGCGCATGAAGAACGCTATGTATCGCTATCTGACTCCGGGAGTTGCAGAGCGAGTCATGGCGCTAGGTGAGGACGCCCTGATGGTGGGCGAGCGCAAGGAAGTGACAATTCTGTTTTCTGACATTCGAGGCTACACTACCCTGACCGAAAATCTGGGAGCCTCGGAAGTGGTTTCGCTGCTCAATCAGTATTTTGAGACGATGGTTGAGGCGGTGTTTAACCACGATGGGACTTTGGATAAATTTATTGGGGACGCCCTGATGGCGGTGTTTGGTGCGCCGCTGCCGGTTCAAGACCACGCCTGGATGGCTGTCCAGTCAGCTTTGGACATGCGCCGGCGGCTGGAGGAATTTAACAACAAGCGCTACATTAAAGCCCAGCCCCAAATCCACATTGGCATTGGCATCAGTTCCGGGGAGGTGGTGTCGGGCAACATTGGGTCGCAAAAACGCATGGACTACACCGTGATTGGGGACGGGGTGAACCTGAGCTCCCGTCTGGAAAGTGTCACGAAAGAATATGGCTGCGATATTATTTTGAGCCAGTTTACCTATGACCTGTGCGGCGATCGCATCTGGGTGCGGGAGTTAGATAAAATTCGCGTTAAAGGTAAAAACGAAGCGGTGAGCATCTACGAGTTGATTGACTTTCGCCACAAACCTCTCGACGCCAAGACGAACGAGTTTTTAGAACTCTACAAAAAAGCGCGTGACGCCTATCTAGCCAGGGAATTTACTGTGGCCATCGCTCGCTTTCAAAAGGCCCTGCAGATTAGAAAAACGGATCGATCGGTGGCAATCCACATCGAGCGCTGCCAAAATTATCTGAAAAATCCCCCTCCCGAGCCTTGGGATGGGGTTCACACGATGACGACCAAGTAAGGGCGATCGTCGGGTAAAAGGGGCCGGTTTATCAACAGCTTTCGCGCCCGAACGCACATCGTCACACCTGTATCGGGCGAACCCGCCCCCCCAGCGGCACCCACCGGCAGATATCTCGGGTGAACCCGCCCCTACTGAAAATCTTTTAGCAGCTTCAATCAGGGCTTTTGCCTGGTGTGAGTCGGGGCGGTTGCCGGTGCTGTAGCGTGTTTATTAATACCCTTTATTGTGTGACAAATATCACAGGCGTTGCCGGCCCTACTTGGGTGAACCCGCCCCCCCCACACAACGATAACTGTACAAAATGAATGCCAGCAGCCATGATATGATATCATATTCGCGGACAAACCAGTCGCTGTTGAATGGCGCAGAAGGCAGGGAAGCGTGGAATCAGAGGAGCGGAAAAAGACCTTGCATAAATCAACCCCAATAGTATAAAGTGGTACTAAGTTTAATCTCTCCAATCCTTGAGGCCAAGAGATGAGTTTTTTACTTTCACTCCTCACCGCCTTGATATCCATATTCATCTTTCTCAACGCTGAGAGAGTTGAGGATGACCGGTCTCGCTTAGCAGTTCGGGCCATCGCCGCACTGATTGGGGCGGTGGCTGTGCTGTCCTCCCTTTTTAGGACACTCATTGTTATCCCCGCCGGCAATGTTGGAGTCGTGGACTCCCTGGGAAACGTTTCCGATCCACCTCTCAATCCAGGCGTCCACCTGGTCAATCCTGCGGCAAGAGTTGTGAATTTTTCCACCCGCATAAAAAATGTGCAGGAAACCATAGAAGCCACATCCAAAGAGGGGCTGGCGTTCAATATCAATGTCAGCCTGCAGTACAGGTTGCAGCCGCAAAAAGCAGTGGCAGTGTATAAAACTATTGGCACTGACGAGACAGAAATTGTGGTTCCCCGATTTCGCTCGATTGTCCGCGAGGTTCCCGCTAACTACCCAGCTGAAGCCATTTACTCTACCAAACGGCAGGAGATAGCCAGCCGCCTCCGCCTGCAGCTGAGCGAACAGCTAGCCCCCCTCGGTTTCATCGTTGAGGAAACCCTGTTGAGAGAACTGCAAATGCCTGAGAGAATCCAAGCCGCAATTCAGGACAAGCTAAAGGCAGAGCAGGAAAGCCAGCAGATGGCTTTTACCCTCAAAAAAGAGCGCCAAGAAGCGGAGCGCAAGCGCATCGAAGCCAAAGGCATTTCCGATTCCCAAAAAACTGTCTCCCAAGGGCTAAACGCACAAGTTATCCAATTGAAGGCTATCGAAGCGACTGAAAAACTAGCCCAGTCGCCAAACGCCAAAGTTTTAATCATCGGCGGCGGACAAGGGGGATTGCCTGTGGTTTTCCAGATGGATAATGCCCCCTCTGAGCCAGGAAGGTAATAGCAAACCCGGTTGCAGGGCAACCTTTTTCTTAACTCCGCTTTTAGCAGACTTTGTTTGTATAGCGGCAGACTTCAGTCAGCCGCCACATCTGCCGCAACTGTGGCGAACTTGTTGCATAGCCTTGCCAAAGCTCTTGCTATATAGCGGGAAAGCGTTCTAGTGAGGTACAGTTCGCCCCAGTACGTCTTTAACCCGCACCTCATCTGGAGCTGGATGCCATCCACAGGGGGAGCGACTGGACATTATCTGGAGTCGCGCTATCGGGAGCATCCCACTGTGGGGATGCGGGAGCAAAGTAGAACGCGCCGAAGCATTCCAAAAAGTCCGCGCAGGCGGACGCAAGGAAGATGAGCCGCGATTACCCTGCGGGAAGCCGCCCTTGGGCTGCTACAATCGCCAGGGTATATATAGAGTACAATATTCTTGCTGCCCGACCGTAAAGGACAGTCCGGGTGAGGGAATGGTGCTAGCAGCACCCATCCTGCGACCGGCGTGACTTTCTCTTATTCTACAACAGAGCGAGCTTTTTTATGTCAGCTTCTGAGAAACTTTATGAAGGGAAGGCCAAAATTCTCTTCAGCACCGGCGAGCCGGAAATATTACTGACAGTCTTTAAAGATGACGCCACAGCATTTAACGCCCAGAAGCGAGGGAGCATCACCGGCAAGGGCGAAATTAACTGCCTAATCTCTAGCCATTTATTCAAGCTGCTAGAAGCGTCGGGCATTGCCACCCATTTTACAGACTGCCCAGCCCCCAACCAAATGCGAGTGCGGCGCGTCAAGATTGTGCCCCTAGAAGTAGTGGTGAGGAACATCGCCGCCGGCAGTCTTTGCAAACAAACGGGATTGCCAACCGGCACAGTTTTGAAACAGCCGCTGGTGGAATTCTACTATAAAAATGACGAGCTGGGAGACCCGCTGTTAACGCGGGAGCGCCTGTTGCTGTTGGAACTAGCCACTCCGGAAATTGTCGAGCAACTGCAAACACTTGCCTTGCGGGTAAACGAAATTTTATCGGAGTTTTTCCAACAGTGCGGCATTACCCTGGTAGACTTCAAACTGGAGTTTGGTATAGACAGCCAGGGAAGACTGCTGCTGGCGGATGAAATTAGCCCGGACACTTGCCGGCTGTGGGATAATGCGGATAGCGATCCCGACCGGCGGGTGATGGACAAAGACCGCTTCCGCCGCGATTTGGGGAATGTAGAACAAGCTTACCAGCGGGTTCTAGAGCGGGTTCTGGCGCAGAGCAACAAAGCGAGTGGCGGTTCGGTAGCTCCAGAAAGCATCTACTATCCTAAATCCTAACTCCTCCCGTGCGAGGAGAGGCTGTTCGCCAATGCGGTAATATTTACCTATTTGCCAGGGGCAAGCCCCTGAATGCGCTCTGGCTGCCTTGGGGCGCTTTCCGGCGCTTTGCTCCTCTGGTGTGCTTCAAATTGTGGCTCTGGTGTGTGGAAGTGGAAAACAACGTGAACAAGATGCGGATACCGACCGTATGGGTGGCAATTTTGACAGCCTCAGCCACCCTGAGTTTATCGAACCCCGTCAGCGGACAAACTGTGGACCTGCAGCCCGCGCCAGAGCCCACCGGCTTCCTACCCGCACAGCCTATGCCACCGGTGCCGGTGGAAAGCGCTGAACTGGCGAGTGACTCGCGGTTAGGGACTGGCTTTGCAGAACCGCGAATCGCAACGGACTCCCAAGAAGTCGCGCCCCCAACCCCCGAAACGGCTTCTGTCTCGTTCTCCCGTAGCGCAGGCGTCTCGCCTGCGATGGAAAAGACGCCCCTGAAGGAGGGTAAAGAAGAGGAAATTGCCGCTGTGGGGTCGGAAAATCCCGCAGCGGAGGCGTCTCGCCTGCAATCGGATTCCGAGGCCTTCATCGCTGAGCCTTTCCCTGCAGCCGGTGGCGGGGAAGGGGAAGCGCCGACGGCAGTTTGGGCGCTAGAGTCCGTCGCCCAGACACCTGCGCCCCCCTCCGTGCCGGTGCCAGCGCCAACTAGCCCAGGGCCCGCAACGCCCCCTGCAGGTCAGTGCCCCGATCCGGCTGCGCCCCAAGTGCTGGTGGCGGAAGTGGCAGTCAGGGGCGCACAAGGGGAACTGCAAGATGAAATCTATCGGGCGATTCGCACCCAGCCCGGACGGACGGCCAACCGGTGCCAGCTGCTTGAAGACGTTAACGCCATCTTTGCCACCGGCTTCTTCGGAAAGGTGGACTACGTCCCGGAGGACACTCCCATAGGCGTCCGGGTGACCTTTGTGGTGCAGCCGAACCCAGTCCTGCAAAAAGTGGTCGTCAGTGCCGTTCCCGAAGGTGCTGCCCAACAAGCTGTGCCCCAAACTGTAGTCGAAGAGATATTCCGCGAGCAGTATGGCCGCATCCTCAACCTGCGCCGCTTTCAGGAGGGCGTCAAGAAATTAAATCAGTGGTACAAAGACAACAGCTACATCTTGGCCCAAGTGATTGACTCATCCGCAGTCACCCCCGATGGCGCAGTCACCTTGCTGGTGGCAGAAGGGGTGATAGAGGACGTGCAAATCCGCTTCGCCACCAAGGAAGGCGAGACAGCGGACGAGCAAGGCAACCCGATCCGAGGTCGCACCCGCAACTTCATCATCACCCGCGAGATGGCGCTCAAGCCTGGAGTTGTAATCAAGGAATCCACCTTGATCGCAGATTTGCGGCGCATCTACGGTTTGGGCCTCTTTGAGAAAGTCGAGCCTACCTTGAACCCCGGCGCAGATCCGCGCCGAGTGGTTGTCGTGCTCAATGTCACAGAAAGGAATACCGGCTCCATAGCGGCGGGTGCTGGTATTAGTTCCGCTACTGGGCTGTTTGGCACGGTTAGCTATCAGGAGCAAAACCTGGGCGGAAACAACCAAAAATTAGGGACGCAGCTGCAAGTGGGCGAGCGGGCCCTGCTCTTTGACGTTAACTTCACCGATCCCTGGATTGCCGGAGATCCCTACGGCACGTCTTACACGGTTAATGGGTTCAGACGCAGGTCAATCTCCTTGATATACACCGGCGGCCCTGACGACGTTCGGCTTCCCGATCCGAATAACCCCACAGACCCCAGTTCGGGCGATCGCCCCCGGGTTCTGCGTCTGGGGGGCGGCGTCACCTTTACTCGCCCCCTGAACCCAAACCCCCTGGAAAAGTCCGAATGGACTGCTTCCCTCGGCTTGCAGTACCAGCGGGTTTCCATCCGAGATACGGATGGCGACATCAGCCCCAAGGATGCCCTGGGGAACAATCTGAGCTTCAGCGGCGAGGGTAAGGACGACCTGACCACCTTACAGTTTGGACTCTCCCGCGACCTGCGCGACAGCACCCTCAAGCCCACCAGCGGCTCCCTATTGCGGTTGAGCACGGAACAGTCCGTACCGTTGGGTTTGGGAAGCATCTTTATGAATCGCCTGCGAGCTAGCTACAGCTACTACATGCCGGTGAAATATTTTAACTTTACCAAAGGCCCCCAGACATTAGCTTTTAACGTTCAAGCAGGCACCGTTCTCGGCGATTTGCCCCCCTACGAAGCCTTTGCTCTCGGTGGCAGCAATTCCGTTCGCGGCTACGATGAAGGAGAAGTGGGCAGCGGTCGCAGTTTCCTGCAAGCAACTGCAGAGTATCGCTTCCCGATTTTCTCTGTTATTGGAGGAGCGCTGTTTGTCGATTTCGGCAGCGATCTCGGTTCCGGATCTGGAGTTCCTGGCGATCCGGCTGGGGTGCGGGGCAAACCCGGCTCTGGTTTTGGTTACGGTTTGGGTGTCCGAATTGATTCGCCTCTCGGTCCAATTCGCGTGGATTTCGGCATCAATGATGAGGGCGCATCTCTCTTTCACTTTGGTCTTGGCGAACGCTTCTAGATCTCTCCCAGTAAGAAATTCAGTCTTCTTTTACGGCTAGGAATAACAGCCGGCTATCTACCAGGAAACTCTAAGAAACCTGGTTGATAAATAGGCGATAATTTTAGTTTTGCTAAGTTGGGCTGATTAGCTACTTGAGCTATTCAGTTCTATCAAGTCCTGTTCATGGCCAAGGATTAACTTTTGTCTGAGGGAGGGAGCGCTGGGGTGAGATATAATTATTGTCTGAACCGCCCGAACGATCCGGGCGCAGAGGGAGGAGAAAATGTAGAGATGTGATAGGTCTTGTCTTTTTACGGTTTGCTATCACTATTTACCGCTCCCCGAACGCTTTGGATCGTTCCTCGAGCGTCGTGCCGGTGCTTGCAGAGCGGCAGGAGAAAATCCTTCTGAGGGTCAAATGCTATACTGTCCTTGGCGGTCTATTTAAGTTAGATTGGCTGCTTTAAAGGGAGCGTCTTCAGGGCTGCCGAGAAATTCCATTAACAATAAACCACACTCTTCCGTTTTATGCAAGAGGCGAGTAACGAATGACAGTTGAGCACACATTGGCAGATGGGTTTGAGCGCTCCGGAGTGGGGCTGCACCTGGGCGTGGTGACTAAAGTGCGGGTGCTGCCGGTAACTCCTGGCGAGGGGCGATACTTCGTGCGCACCGATTTAACCGGCACCCCCAGGATTCCCGCAACAGTAGAATCCGTGCGCCAGACAACCCTCTCGACAGAACTGGCGAATGGAGTTGCCGGTGTGCGCACGGTAGAGCACTTGCTAGCAGCGTTAGCGGCAATGGGAGTGGACAGCGCCCGCATCGAGCTGGATGGCCCAGAAGTGCCCCTGCTGGATGGGTCAGCCCTCGGTTGGGTAGAAGCGATCGCCGCTGTGGGGGTCGCAGAAACCGAAATCCCCAAATCCCCAAATCCGGGCGATCGACCTTCAACCGGCCTATCCCTTGCCGAACCAATCTGGGTAAACGAAGGAGACGCCTTTGTCGCCGCCCTACCGGCACCGGAGGTGCGCTTTAGCTACGGCATTGACTTCGAGCTGGCGGCAATTGGCCAGCAGTGGCACAGCTGGTCGCCGGCCACAGACAGCTTCGCCTGGGAGATCGCACCGGCACGCACCTTTGGTTTCGCGGATCAAATTGAACAGCTGCGGGCGCAGGGCTTGATCAAAGGCGGAAGTTTGGACAGCGCCCTAGTTTGCGGTGCCTTTGGGTGGTTAAATCCGCCGCTGAGATTTGCAAATGAGCCAGTGCGTCATAAAATTTTAGACTTAGTAGGAGATATGAGCTTGCTAGGAAGATTTCCCCGCGCTCACTTCATAGCCTACAAAGCAAGCCACAAGCTGCACGTCCGGCTCGCCCGCCGGCTGGCTCAGTCCAATTGGGGATTTTAGATTTTGGATGCCCGGACGCACCCCCAATCTAAAATCTAAAATCACAAATCTAAAATCAACATCTACTCATGTCCACCGTGACCGACGTTAGTTCCCAAAATTCCCCAGCCCCGGGTGCTGCTCTTCCCCAACCAGGAAGCGACGCACCGGGAGATGCACACACTCCGCCAGCTGTCAAGACGGTGTTAACCATCTCTGACATTGAGAAACTGCTGCCCCACCGCTATCCCTTTTTGCTGGTGGATCGGATTATTGAGTATGTGCCGGGACAGCGGGCTGTGGGCATCAAGAATGTCAGCGTCAACGAACCGCATTTTCAGGGGCATTTTCCGGGGCGTCCGCTCATGCCTGGGGTGCTGATTGTGGAAGCGATGGCCCAAGTTGGCGGGGTGGTGCTGACGCAACTGCCGGAACTGCCGGAAGGATTATTTATGTTTGCCGGCATTGATAAAGTGCGGTTCCGGCGACCGGTGGTGCCGGGGGACCAGTTGGTGATGACGGTAGAGCTGCTGTGCGTCAAGCAGCGCCGTTTCGGTAAAATGCAGGGACGCGCCGAAGTGGATGGCCAACTGGTCACAGAAGGCGAATTGATGTTTTCCCTGGTGATCTAAAAACAGTGATCAGTGATGAGTGTTGAGCGACCGGTTAAATTCCTCTTCAACTCAACACTCATTCCTCAACACCCAAAGCTCGTATGATGACTTTAATTCATCCCACCGCTGTCATCCACCCTGGCGCTCAGCTGCACCCGACTGTGCGGGTAGGTCCGTATGCGGTGATTGGAGAGTACGTAAAAATTGGCCCGGAAACGACTGTTGGGGCCCATGCGGTAATTGATGGGCGCACGGAAATCGGGGAGCGCAATCAAATTTACCCCGGGGCGGCGATTGGTTGGGAGCCGCAAGACCTCAAATATGATGGCGCTCCCAGCTTTGTGAAAATTGGGGATGACAACATAATTCGCGAGTATGTGACGGTCAACCGAGCCACCGGCTTGGGTGAGGCAACGGTGATTGGCAGCGGCAATCTGCTGATGGCTTATGTGCATGTAGCGCACAACTGTGTTCTGGAAAACCAGGTGGTGATTGCTAATTCGGTGGCGCTGGCGGGTCACGTCCACATAGAGTCGCGGGCTGTGATTGGGGGCGTGTTGGGCATCCATCAATTTGTCCGCATAGGCCGGCTGGCAATGGTGGGCGGCATGAGCCGGATTGACCGAGACGTGCCGCCCTACATGCTTGTGGAGGGGAATCCGTCGCGGGTGCGATCGCTAAACCTTGTGGGGATGAAGCGGGCGGAACTGTCAGCAACTGAGCAAAGCTGCCTGAAAAAAGCATTCCGAATTCTTTACCGGTCTGAGCTGACTGTAGTCCGCGCTTTGCAGCAGCTGTCCGAGCTTGGCGATAGCGAACACTTGCAGCACCTGCGCCGGTTCGTGCAACTGTCCCTGATGGAAGGCCGGCGGGGGCTGACTCCAGGGAAACGGATGAAGGATAAGGATGAAGGATGAAGGGTGAATTAAATTTGACTTCAGACTTCAGTGCCAGTTGTGCGGCTAAGCGGAAGGTGCGGCTGTTCGTCAGCACCGGCGAGGTTTCAGGGGACCTGCAAGGGGCGCTGCTGGCGGAAGCCCTTCACCGGCAAGCCAAGGCATCTGGGATAGAGTTAGAGATTGTGGGGCTGGGGGGGGAGCGCATGGCAAAAGCCGGCTGCACTCTCTTGGGGGATACCTGCGGCATAGGTTCGGTGGGGATTCTGGAGTCTTTGCCCTACGTTTGGCCTACTTTGCAGCTGCAGCGGCGAGCGAAGCAATACTTGCGGGATAATCCGCCGGATTTGGTGGTGCTGATTGACTACATCGGGCCGAATCTGGCCATTGGCAGCTATGTCAAGCGGCAGATGCCACAGGTGCCGGTGGTGTACTATATTGCGCCGCAGATGTGGGTTTGGTCGCCCTCCCAGGGCTATGCGGCTACGTTAGTGGCGGCGGTTGACCGGCTGCTGGCGATTTTCCCAGAAGAAGCGAGCTACTTCCGAGAGCGGGGCGCTTCTGTCACCTGGGTTGGTCATCCGCTGCTGGACTGGCTTCAGTCGTTCCCCAGCCGCTCGCGGGCGCGTCAGTCGCTGGGCATTGATGGGGAAACGCTGGCGGTGGCCCTGCTGCCTGCGTCGCGCCAGCAAGAGTTAAAATACCTGCTGCCGGTGATGTTTGAGGCAGCTAGGCAGCTTCAGGAGCAATTGCCGCAAGTGCGCTTCTGGATTCCCGTGTCTCTGGAACGGTTCAGGCGTCCGGTGGAAGAGGCGATTGAGCGCTACGGTTTGCGGGCGGTGGCTGTTTTCGGGCAGTCTCAGGAAGTGCTGGCGGCGGCAGATCTGGCGATCGCAAAATCAGGTACGGTAAATTTAGAAATTGCTCTGCTGAATGTGCCGCAGGTGGTTGTCTACCGAGTCCACCCTTTGACATACTGGCTGGCTCGCCGGGTGCTGAATTTTTCGATTCCCTTTATGTCCGCGCCTAACCTGGTGCAAATGCAGCCCATTGTGCCAGAACTGTTACAGGAGCGAGCGACACCGGCTGCCATTGTCCAGGAGAGCCTGGAACTTTTACTCAATGCCGGCCGGCGTCAGGAAACCCTAACAAACTACCAGCAGATGCGGCTTAAACTGGGGGAGGTGGGGGTGTGCGATCGCGCCGCACAGGAAATTTTCCAGCTGCTACCGCAGGGGGGGGATATTGGATTTTAGATAGGATATTTTAGATTATACATTTTAAATGTTAGATTTCATCCCAAATCCTCCTGGTTCTGAGGCGCTTTGGCGCTTTGGCTGAAATATAAAACCCCATCAACCCCCTCTTGGCGTCTAGGCGTGCCTAAAATATTACATCCCACATTCCAATTCAGTTCTGAGCGACGGCCCATTGCTGTCGATTTGTTTGCTGGTGCCGGTGGATTCTCCCTGGGAATTGAGCAAGCCGGCTTCGATGTGGTAGCAGCTGTTGATATTGACCCCGTGCATGCGGCGGTGTATTCGTTCAACTTTCCCCAAACCGATGTGCTGTGCGCTGATATCTCTACAATGTCCACTCGGTTGATTGGAGCCGCCGCCGCACAAACCCTGGCTTCCCATGCCGTTGGGGGCAGCCGCAGGAGGGCCCTGCCGGTCTGGGATGGTGAAATAGACCTGGCGATCGGCGGGCCACCGTCTCAGGGGTTCGCGATTATGGGCAAGGGCGTCCTGGAGGACGAGCGCAATAACTTAGTGTTCGATTTCTGCCGCGCGGTGAGCGAGCTGCAGCCGCGATATTTCATTATGGAGAATGTGCCGACTCTGGTGAGTGACCAGTACGCGGAGTTTATGGAGCGGCTGATTGGGCAGTTTGAAGCGGCAGGATACAAGATCGCTGAGCCGGTGCGGGTTTTGAATGCAGCGGATTTTGGTGTGCCGCAAGACCGGCAGCGGATGTTTTTGCTGGGATCTCGCTGGGGTGAAGTGCTGCTGACTTATCCGGAAGTGCCGGCACAGCCAAAAAAGGTGACAGTCAAGGAGGCGATCGCAGACTTGCCGGATGTGGGTGAGTTTGCCGAGCTGCTGGAGACGGATGAGCTGCTGCTGACGCCAGCGCAACTGAAGGGGATGGAAAAGCTGGCAAGCAACTATGTGCGATCGCTGCGGGGGCCGGTGAGGGAGCCAGGGGATTTTTCCTGCGATCGCATCTGGAACCGGCACTTG
Source organism: uncultured Oscillatoria sp. (assembly GCA_964546515.1). Taxonomy (GTDB): domain Bacteria; phylum Cyanobacteriota; class Cyanobacteriia; order Cyanobacteriales; family Oscillatoriaceae; genus Oscillatoria. The sequence goes on along the minus strand of CAZJNL010000016.1, from coordinate 943 downwards.
CTGACCGGCTGCTTGCGCACGGCTCACAGCCCTGAGTGCGTGCAGCGGTTTGAGGAGACGCCGATGGGGAGGGTGGAGTCTAGCAGCCGCCTGCGCCGGCTGAATATTGACGGGCAATCTCACACGTTACGCGCCGGCACGGGGAGGGAAAAAGGCCGGTTTACCTCGCCGCGCCCGATTCACCCGTTGCAACCGAGAGTGATTACGGTGCGGGAGGCGGCGCGGCTGCATTCGTTTCCGGACTGGTTCCGCTTTCACGGGACGAAATGGCACGGATTCCGCCAGGTGGGCAATGCGCTACCGCCAAAGTTGGGACGCGCTGTGGGGCGTCAGGTGATGGAGGCGCTGGGGATTAAGCCGGAGGTGCCGGTGGAGCCGGTGGAGCCGGGCGAGCTGGCGCTGCTGCGCATGAGTCCGTCGCTAGCGACTAAGTATTGGGAGAAAGAGTCGATGGATATGTGAGGGTGAAGTGGGTGCCGGTGGGGTGCCGGTGTCCTAATATCAATGATATCAAGGGGTGGGGGCGGGTTTATTAATATCCTGAGTTGTGTTATAAATAATTCGGGGGAACCCGCCCTACAAAAGGGGGTGGGGGCGGGTTTATTAATATCCTGAGTTGTGTCATAAACATTTCGGGTGAACCCGCCCCTACAGAGATATAAAATCGGTGGATTGATGGAATGATGTGCGTTTAAATTGTGAAGAAAAGGAGTGAAACTAATGAGTCAGCAGGAACCTAGAGATTCTCAGAATAAACCTTCTGGAAAAATCGGGCAAAAATTTTAGTTCGCGGTCAGCTGTACTCGCCTGTGTTTAAGTTAAGAGGAGACTCTAAAGAACAGCGGGTCGGGTTTGAATTGTCGGGAACTCAGAAAGCGCTTCTCCTGCAGTTTGGGTTGCAAGACTTGTGGGCAGGAGATACAAATTTAACCTGTCTAGTGAG
>CAZJNL010000015.1:0-17011 GCA_964546515.1 uncultured Oscillatoria sp. | reverse complement strand
AAGCCGCTGGCGCGTCTATGGCGGTTCATTACCATCAATCAATCAACTCAAACGGATTTCCCGCCACAGGGAGCGGTACTGCTCAACCGCCGCATCAGGCAGGTTGTGCAGAAATTCACTCTTGTCGAGAATTTTGGCATCCGGCAACAGCAGATGCTTCTTTTCCAGCTCTTTCGGCAACTCAGCAGCAGTTGTGCCGGCAAACACCGGCGAGGCGGCGAAGCTTTGCAAAGACAGCTGGGTGGCAATTTTTTCCTCCCAGCAAAACTCTATCCACTTGTGGGCTAACTCGGCGGTGGAACTGTTACCGGCGCGACTGGGCGCGACCCACAAGTCCGCCCACAGCGATGTCCCAGACTGGGGCACCGCCGCCGCTATGGCCGGTTCCTGCTGCAGCACCGGCAACAAGTCGCTCGACCAGCCAACTGCTAGCCAAGTGTCTCCCAAAATCAGCGGTTGCAGGTAAGCGTCAGAGCTGTATAATTTGACTTGCCGGTGCAAGCTGAGGAGTTCTTTTTTCAGCTCAGGAACTTTATCGAGTTCTGTGGTATTATAAGATTTGCCAAGTTTTTTTAAAGTCAGGCCAATGACTTCCCGGGGCTGGTCGGGCAGAGAAATTAGTCTGGCCAGTTCTGGACGCCAGAGATCGTCCCAGTCTTGGGGGGGTTGCAAACCGGCAGACTTGAACTTGTCGCGGCGATACGCAATGATCACAGTTCCCCAGCGGTAGGGTGCCGCCCAGACTTGGCCATTTTTGTCCATTTGGCCAGAGTTATTGCGCAACACCTGCATCTGCCACCGGCTAGGCAACCTCTCCCACCCAGGCAGCTGTGCCGGTGTCAGGGGTTGAATCAGTTTCTGCTCCATTGCCTTAGCCAGCCAGTAATCCCCCAGAGTCACCAAGTCAGGAATCGAGGTGCTAGCGGGTGCCGGCAAGGGAATCTGGAAGGGCAAGCTGGATTTCGGCTTGGCACCGGCCGCCGGCTGCCGGTGCCAAGCTTGCAGCTGAGCGAACAAGTCTTTCAACTGCGGCTCGGTTTTGAAGTCCAAAGCTGCCGGTTGGGGGAGCAGCTTGCGAAATTGACTCAACACGAGGGAGGGCACTGAATTTTTCAGCAGCCGCACGCTCAGTGCCGATTGGTTTTGGCCACCACACCCTGCCAGCAGCTGCGCCAGAGCTAGGGTGCCTGTTCCCACTAGAAAAGACCGTCGGTACACGTTTTAGTGAATGCGTTTTTCCAGATACTGACCGATCATCAGCTGTTCGCCAGCCCGAGACACGATCGTTTGTCGCGTGCGGTAATTGCAGCCAATTTGTTTGATTTCTTCCTCGAACACAGAGCCATTGTACTCTGTCCGCAAGCACAAGGTGTGTGTCTCGGGCATGTAAAACCGAGCCTGTACCGGGTTTTTGGTGGCAAAACCGCGATCGCGATACATGATATTGCCCAGCACCCCAAATAGAGTTGAACCGGCAGACTGCTGGCGACCGGACACTGCATGGGTGCTGTCCCAGCTGACGATCGCACCGCAGGTGAGAGTTTGCTGCTCAATCTGGTGCATCTTCACAAGCTGCACTAGCTCGGGAGTTCCCGGTTCCAGAAACCGGATGGTGAGGAATGTGACCACTTCCTGGATTTCTCCATCCGGCAGCGCGTAGTAGCGTCGCTCTGAGCGCCAGCGCCCCTGTGAAAGCTGGAGCCACTCTGCAATTTGGGATTCAGCGGCGGACTCGGACAGTTGTATCAGTGATGTCATTTCTGCCATTCTCCGTTGTCAAGTAGTTTCCACAGCTCCCTGTGGCGTCGCCCGGTCTTGATGTCAACTTTGTTACTTTTCTTAATATATTTGCAGAATCAAGAAGTTGCCAAGGCAGCTCCAGCCCAACGGTTGAGGCTGGAACAGGCGGTTGGGCCACATCCCCCGCCGGTCGGACCTGCGGGGGATGTTTCAATCCCGTTCCCGGTATTCAGCTAAAAGAAATATCCCCTCCGTCGCCGCGTCAATGGATGACCGGAAACCGACCGCAGCGACTGCCTCAGCAAGCTGCCAGGCGCTGCTGCAGGCCAAACCCCTGACCGGCCTCGGGCTCGGAGCTTTCCCCCGGGATTGAGGTAAACAGTGGAAGTGATCTCAAACGTTAAATAATCCAGAAATTAGTCCAGCTAACGCCAGCTCGTTCCTAAGATGGAGAAGAAAGGAGTTCTGCAAAGGGGGGCGTAAGATGGAATCGCTGCAAACGCAAGTAAGCATGTTGAGTCACAAGCTGGATGCGCTGTACCAAATCATTGAGGATCTCAGTAACAAGATATCCGAAGTGCTGTCCGAACGCAGGTTAGCTGCCAGTCAGGGCTCTATGTCTCAGGGGGTAGGTGTCGGGCGATATCACCATCCAAACCAGAACGGTCTGGATACGCTCCTGGCACACAAAGATGTGCTTGTTGATACAAACCGCTATGAAATCAAGGGTCACAGTACTGAGCAAGAGTTAACGCCAGAAATTCAAATCCAGCGGCTGACCGCACAACTGACTGCCGCCTACAATCGAATTGCGGCTTTGGAAGAACAGTTACTCTCTCAGAGAATCCACTGAAACAGTTATTTCCAGTTCCGTGTAATACCCATAATATTTCTGAATGGGGGCATTGGGCAAGGGGCACCACTGCATACTGCTTCCCTTCCCGGGGCTGCCTAATTGCCGTCAATCGAACGGACTAGATATTAGGAGATGAGTTTTGAGTTTTGAATTAAGTAGGTGTGCCTAAATAAACTTCACACAGTCTGTCCGCACCGGCCTGCTTTCGGGCTCGCCACAGGCAGGCCATTCAACATAAATTGCGCTTTTCCGCGCTTAATATTGCTAAAGCAAACCTTTTATGTTTAATTTTGCTCACCTACTTAATATCAAGTCCGCCGGCAGTCGCTGTTCGTGTGGCAGGCGACGTACAGTAGGGGCGGGCTGACAGTAAAAGCGGGTTTATAGATAATCTTTAACACCCACAGATATCTGCCGGTGAACTGCGGCGACACCTCACCGGCAGATATCTCGGAGAAACCCGCCCCCACAACGATATCTATACAAAATCGATGCAATCGGATGTCATATAATTCCTCACCGATTGCTGCTCGCTGCGCTTTGGCGCAGCGAGCTTACGAGCGAGCCGCAACGCTTGCGACTAAAGCTTCAATGGCGTGCAGGAGTTGGGAAAGGTTCCAACCTCGGTAGAGATTCGCCGCGATCGCCAGCCCGCCGGCACCCACCCCTTCCTTGACATATCCCCGCTCGTATGCTAAAAGCTGCGAGTAGCTCGACTCGGCAAAACTAAGCTGGGTAGCCATTAGAGGCACCTGTCCGACCTGTTCAGCCAGTCCAGCAGTGTCGCCGGTGGGGTCTTCCGCCACCCAGCGGGTGGTTCCCACCACAATTTCCTCAGGACGCCACGGCAGGGAATACCGGCAGGCTAGAGCCTCAATTAAAGCATAAACAGCCAGCATTTGCGTGCCGCCGGCTAGCAAGACGCCGCCGGTGCGACTGGCAGCGATCGCCATCCCCGCCGCCGCCACCTGCATCGGATCTCCCACCGCCGCCACCAGCTGCAGGGGATCGACCGATTTGGGAAAAGGGAAAAGGGATTTGGAATTTTCAGGTGGCGCGTCAACCGATTTGGGAAAAGGGATTGGGGAAAAGGGATTTTCAGGTGGCGCGTCACCGGCATCCCCCAATCCAAAATCGAGCAAACCGGCACGCTGCAACCCCGCTCGCACTACATCCCACTTCTGCGCGTGATTGCAGCTGGGGTGACTGCTGTTGACGAGGCCCATTGCCCGCACCCCCAAGCCGGTTAAAATCGCTAGGGCGGAGGTGGTTCCCCCCACCACGCACTCGCTGACGATTAAATATCCGGATGAATTAGCAAGCTTTTCGCCCCAGCTGAGTCCTTCTTGGAGCAGGTGTTTCACCGCTGACAGTTCCAAGGCGGTGCCGGTGGTGAGACAGCGTGCCGGTGCGCCGCCCAAATCTATGGCCGGTACTGCCGGCGCTTCTGGCAAACCCGCATTGAACAGGTAAACGGGGATATCTAAAGCCTCGACGACGGCGCGGGAAATGAACACCGGCGAGACGCCGGCACAGAGGGGGGGTAAGGGATACTGGGGATGAGGCACCGGCCCACTGTAAAGAAACTCGGCATCTGCAACCGCCGTGTATCGCCTTGCTTCTGGGGTTGCGCCGGCTGCTGAAATACCGGGAATCAAACAGGTGTCCGTGAATCCCAAAATGCAGGCGAATGCCGGCTTAATTCCCCGATACTTTTGCAGCCACCGCTGCCCTTGTTCGAGCTGGGTGTAGACGCGAATCATATCAATTTCGGTTAAATACTTATTTTGTGATAGCGTCTTCAAGTAGAGACGCGATTGATAGCGTCTTCAAGTAGAGACGCGATTTATCCGGTCTGGGACGGTGTCGGCCCGCATTACGAAATTAATAAGCAATTTAACGAATATAATATCATTCGTATACTCCTTTAGCCACACTTCCCCACGTTCAAAAAACTGAGTGGGGATAAATCGCGACTTTTGTGCTATAATATCTAATCCTTCAGTATTCAGCGTGCCAATACAGCCCACACTAAACAAGCCAGGAGTGCCGCAGAGCGTGCGGTGGAGCTAATGTGGCGTTACCCGATACTGCCAGAAAATCGCAGGAGAGGGAAATCCTCTGATGCTGTTGGCAAATCCGTGAAGCGCGACGCGCCACATTGGCTCCCGTTGCACGCCTCTGATATCATTTCCGGTCAATTTCCCGCTAATTAATTTTACTATCCCTCTCGCTGTTTCTTCTTCCTTCTTGGCGTACTTGGCGTCTTGCCGGTTGATTATTAACCAAGCTTCACCAATCAGAGGTAATATTACCGCTCCTCTCTCCGTGGGTACGGGGGAGAGGCATAGGTTGCTGTAAGACAGCATATCAATTCGCCAACAGTCTCATCCTATTCCTCAGTCAGCAGAACTTGCACCCAGGGTGGGGGTGGCGGAATTGGGTTGCCCAGGCGTTCCAGCAGCAGACAAGCAGCCAGATGCACCGCGAACAGATAAATTACATTATTGAGCAACACAATCGCCAGAACGATCGCCTGAATCAGCGCCAGTTCTGGCTGAGCGAGCAACCCCAGCCGCTCAAAAATCCATTCAGTCAATTCAGTAATTTGGGAAGTCAGGTAAACCCAGAGATCTTCACCCAGCAAGATGGAGAGCAGCCAAATGCGAAAAAAGACTCCAAAGGAGCCAACCAGAGTGCCCATCAAAATAGAGAAGTTCCAACCGGCACCGCGCCGCCACAGCCCGCCCAAGAGCACCCCCAAGAGGCCAAAAGGCATGACAAACAGGATGCTGCGCGTCGGGCCCATCAGCACCGCGAGCAGCAACCCAGAAACCAGCGCCCCCATCCAGGCGGCTCGCGCTCCCCAGCGCAGGTAAACCAGAGCGATTGGCACGGGAAAAAAGATCCGCAGCACCGGCCCGAGGGGAAAATAGTAATTGATCAGCCAAATCAGACTGGCGGTACTGGCCAGAAAGGCTGTTTCCACCATAATCAAAGGGGCAACATCCTTGACCTGCGGGCCGGAAACCGATGCCGAGCCGGTCGAGGGGGACGCCGTTGCAGGTGGGTTGAGGTCATATTCCGGTATCCAGTCATCTGGATCTGACTCTTCTGGCTGACTGACCGGCTCAGCAGCAGATTCCTCGCCAGCCGGTGAGTGCTGCTGGTTTTCAGCTTCACCGGCACTAGCTGTTTCAGGCGAAAAGCTCTCTCCCTGGGGATTGCTCATGCAGATTATAGGGCAAAAAATTAGGCACGCCCGGATTAACGCAACCGCAGACAATTCCGGGCCGCAGCCAGGAGGCCAGTGCGACAGACGCCGACATCTACCATTATCTGCGTTTATCTGCGTTCATCGGCGTTACCCTTCTGCGGTTTTTTAATCAATCGCGGGCTAACATCTAAAAACTGCCATCTAAGAATTCAAAGCCGACTCAGCCGCAGAACCGGCAGCGACGGGCGAGACTTCCGACGCGGGCGGGTGCTGAATCACCAGCACAGAACAGGGAGCGTGGTGGGTGACATAGTTGCTGACACTGCCCAGGAAAGCTTCTGCCAGTCCCGTGCGACCTCGGCGTCCCACCACAATCAGATCCGCTCCCCAGCTTTTGGCCAATTGACACAGAGATTCACCAGCTTCGCCAATCTTGCAGTCAAATTCTGCCAGCACTCCCTGACTGGTTGCGGTATCGCAGTATCGGCCCAGCATTTCCCGCGCCCGCTCTATCTGGGTTTCCACGTGCAGGTGCTGAGTCTGGAAAGTATAATCGACAGCAGCAGGAGACAGACCCAGATCCACCGGCATTGCCACCATTGGCTCGCCGAGGTTTTCGTGAGTCAGACAGTGAAACAGTATCAGACTGGCACCTTGCGCCAAAGCCATCTCCAGCGAGCGGGTAAAAACAGACTTGCTCAATTCCGAGTCATCTAGGGCAACGAGAATCTTTTGAAAACTCATAGCGTCCTCCTTGGGGGGGTGGAGGTATTCCCCACCCTCACCTTAGCGCAGCCGGAGGTCAGAGCTGCAAGAGCACAACATTACTTGAAAATTGAGAGACTGGGAATAACTTCCCCCGGAGATCGAGCCCCTGACAGCTAGACGAGCAGACGCTCTAGGGCGTGCAAGTCGGGAATGCAAAGAACATCGCGCTCGCGCTGAATCAGCCCTTTTTTCTCCAACTTGCTTAGCACCCGCGTCACCGTCTCTCGGGCCAGTCCGCTGAGACTGCTCAATTCCCGGTGGGGCAAATTGGGAATTTCAAGACCTTCGGGGGATTGTTTTCCTTGTCCCTCCGCCAAAAACAGTAAAATATCTGCCACTCGTGATGTACTGTCTGCTTCCCGCAACCGCAAACGCCGGTTGACTTGACGCAGACGCCGCGCCATCAGCTGAGCCAGCCTAATGCCGGCCAGCGGCTCTGTGTGAATCATCTGGACAAAATCCTGAGCCGGCAAATTGCCAATCACAGTAGGAGCGAGGGTAATCACATCAGTTGAGCGAGGCACCTCATCGAGTGCCGCCATTTCGCCAAACAGCTCTCCCTTGCCCAGAATATTGAGGGTCACTTCCTTGCCATCCAGGTTGTAGGTGCGAATCTTCACCCAGCCGTCCAAAATGAAGTAAACCGAACTGCCCCAGTCATTTTCGAGCAAAATCACCTGATTCGCTGGATGGCTGCGGCTGACAATATGGGCGGTGGCCTTTTCCACAATATCCTCTGGCAGGCCGGTAAAAAAAGGGGTGGAGCGAATCAACTGGTCAACATTGGAGTGGGGCTCGCGGAGGCTAAATCGTTCGTCCATGGGGCCTTCATATCCTAAACGCTCTTGAGGATGGATTCAGTGATAGAGTGCGGTACGCGCAATCGCGCGTGGTTGCCCGCAGGCGGGATGGGGAAGGGCTGAGCGCGTTTCAACAAGGGCACCCCAGCTTAGGCCAACTTCTTGGTAGCACCCGTACTGACTGACAAACCTATCTAGATCCTACAGGAGCCTTTGACGCGGGTAGATTTCCTGCCTGCCAGACCGATCGGGGGCACCGGCAGCGGCCTGATTGCGCTCATACTGCACTTTTGGGGTTCAGTGCGCTTCGGGCGGGGGCTTCCAGGCACGCGGCAACCTGCCTGAAAAGCGCAATCAGTGGAAAACCCACCGTAATCATAGCTCAAAGATTTTGTGATTACGGAGCCGGAACGGCGACGCCACAGGAGTGCCAGCTTCCCGGGTGGCAGCTTTTGCCAATAGCCAGGTGCGCTGCCACTGACAGCGGTTTTACAATCAATGCACTATCTGTTCCCCCCGCCATTTCGGGGGGGATAGGGGGGTTAAAGGGGAGCGGGTTTGGGGATAACTGTATAATAAATTTAGCGAGCGGCAGAAGAATATTTTTCAACAGCTCAATCCCGGGAAGGGGATTGAAAGAAACAAACCTATGAGCTCCCATCTGGATCAAATTCAAGCACTCATCTCCGACATTGACGGGGCGCTAGCGACACCAGCGCCCCGCTTGCCTTGGATGGGAGATACTGCCAGCTTTCGCCGGCTCCTGGAGCGAATTCGCAACTATCTCGTCTGGCTGGAGGGCCAGGTGAGTGCGGGCCAGTCTTTTCTGGAACCCAGAACCAATCAGAATCTGCGGGGCACTGCCATCGAGCTACGGCCGGCTGTCCCCTCCCCTGACACCCCGGATTGGGCCCAGCAGCTGCTGCAAGCGGTTGTGGGAGAGATGGCGGCTGTGCGCTCTAACCTGGCGCAGCCAATACAGGCAGACTTGGCCGCCCTGCAACAGCAGCGGGACGCTCTGTTCAAAGAAATTCGCCAGTTGGAGGCTCAGCGACAGCACCAGTACTCTCTGGTTCAGCAACAAGCTTCCCAGCAACAAATTATTTCGGAATTTTTGCAGGCGTTAATGGGTCGCTTGCAGGAAAGCTTGACGGAGCAAGTGGCCCAGACTTTAGGCCATCTAGAACAGCAGTTTTTAAACGGATATGAATCGCCTCCGGTCAGGCAATCCCCGCTAGAAGGCAAGGCGGACGCAACCTCAACTCCCTACCTGCCGTTCCACTCGCCAGAGGTGGCCAGGCCCGGAGCCAGCCGCCAGATGCACCCGCAAGAGCGGTTGGAGCGGATGCGGCTGCTGCAGCAAAAGAGCGACGAGCTGTTACTGACACTCGACTCTACCCTCAAGGTGATGTTTGAAGCGCTGCTGCGGAATATTCACAGCTATGAGAAGTCTTTGGCCCGAGAGGCTCTGACGAAAAGTTTCAATCCCGTTCCCGCAATTGAGCTAACAGAAATATCTCCCCCGCCGCCTCCTGAATTTATTATCCCCGAAACAGACCGCACGCACACAGACAGTCACCTGCCACCGGCAGCAGCAGGCCAAACGCCAGACCGGGGCAGCTCGGTGAAATCCAACCGCCGCGCCGGTGCCGCTAAACCCAAACAGCTCGCTCAGCCCGGTTCCCTTGCGCCGGCACCACAGAGCAAACGGCAACAGCAACCCGCCGCCAACCGCAGCACTGCGACCGGCACAGGGGCAACCGCTCCGAAAACTCCGGACTTCCTCAACAAAGAAGCTTCAGCGACAGACAATCTCCCGCAGCAAGAAGCGGACAAAAACTTGGCGTCTGTTGGCCAAGCTGAGGCCACGGCGATCGAAACGCTGCTCAATCTGGAAGTGGGGGCAAATTGCCGGCCAGCCACATCAGAGGAAGCTCCGGATGAGGATCTCAATGCCGTTCTTCAGTTGTTCAATGCCGAGCGCGAGGCTGAAGCGCAGAACGAGCGGGCCCGGTTGAGTGCCGGTGTGGCCTCTGCCGACTTCTCGCCGGATATCAATGAGTTTTATGCCAGTCTGTTTGGGGCTGAGGAGGCCACCCCCACGGCAGCGCCGGCAGCAGAAAGTGCCACCGGCTCGATTCTGTTTGAAGAGGCACTGTTTGAGGGATTCCCGGACACGGCGGCTGTTGCCCCACCGGCACCACAGCCACGAGAAGAATCTGTGCCGGATGTGCCCCCGTCGCTGGAAGAGTTTTTATTTGATGACAATTCAGCCGAAGTAGACAGTATCGGCTCGCTCAGGTTGGCAGATTTATTCGGGGGAACACCAGCAGAGCGGGAGAAGAGTAGCACAAAAGAGTCAATAAGTCAAGTAGAAAATGTTCTAAGGGGGCGGCCTGCCGCAAGCAGCACCGGCAGCGAGGATGAGATATCCCTGAGCGAACTGTTCGGAGAGCCAGAGGCAGGAGAAAGCAATCAGCAATCAGCCTTCAGCAATCAGCCAAGCGCGGCGCTCGACAAGTATCGGGCAAAGGGCGGGGAGGAGCAAAACCAGACCGTTGCTGATGTCGCTTGGGACACAGACAGCTATATCCCGGCATCGCGGGATGAGGATTTACTGCCAAACGTTGAAGACGAGGGGGGGAGCAGGCTGCCAGCCTTCTGGATAGATGACAGCACCCTCGAGCAGCTTCGGGAGGATCTTTCATTTGAATCCCGTGCCCAGGATTCAGCTGGCAGAACTATTCCCCCCCCGCTTCCTGAATTGACTGTACAGTCAGCCCCAAACCAGTCGGGGGCAGAGGATTGGCTGGCTGAGCTCTCTGGAGAAAGCTCCCACCTGCCTTACCCGACGCCAGAGTCAGAACCGCCGCCAGTTTTAGGGGACACGCCTTCGATGACGCTGGAAGAAGCGTTTGCCAGCTTAACGGAGGCAACGGCTCTGCCCTCACCGGCTGCCGTTAGCGTTAGCGTTAGCGTTAGTGAAGCGATTGGCGATAGCGAATTAGGGATTGGCGATAGGGAATTAGCGGCGCGGAAGGCGCAGCGCGACCCAGGGCCAGCTCAAGGGCCAGCCAGCGTTTACAACTCTTGGGAAGAGGGGGATTCATTCGATGCTTTGGATTGGAACTCTGTGGCGGCAACCCCCTCGCCGGAGAGCGATGTGTCGACGCTCGACGATCTGTTTGCTAGCTTGACGGGAGAAGAGCCGGCAGCAGATGAGTTTGAGGGGCTGGACTTATTCGAGCCGTATGGGGGAACACAGAATGCGGACGCCTCCCGGGATCTGCGAGCTGCGGAACTCGACGATTTGTTTGCTAGCTTTGGTGAGGAAACCCCGACGCTAGCTGATCCCTTGCCGCAGCCGCCGTTCAAACCCGCTGCCCCCGACTCGGGGACAAAGGAAAAAAAAAAGGATTTAGAGGCGGCTGAGCTGCTGGCTTTTCTTGAGTCGGCCACAACCGCACCGGCTTTGGGGAGGGAGGAAGATACTGGGGGCGCAAAAGAGGGCGAACGGCAGAAAGCGCCTGCCGCTGCCGGTGGAAAAACTCTCGGTTGGGAGGCATCCCTGTTTTTAGGGGAGAGGGAGCTCGGTGTGCACCTCGACCGGGCGAAATCTGAGAGTAAGAGCTGGAGCGGTTCCCCACAGGTGGTGCCCTCTGAGGGCTCACCGTCAGAAAAGGTCTGGTATTTGGGAATTGACTTTGGCACCACCGGCATTTCGGCAGCTCTGCTGAATCGCCAAAGTTTGCAGGTGTATCCTATCTACTGGGTGGAAGCGGAACAGCTATCCAGTCAGGTGCGTTCCGCCTGCTTGAGTCATGCGCCAGAATTATTAATTTCTGGAAGCGCAACGCACCCTACTAAAGAGCGCTCGTTTCGCTTGCCCTGTGTGGCCTATCTGTCTTCGGCGACCGGTGAGTGGTCACTGGCAGAGGTGGGGCGGGCGACCGGCACCCAGCCTCGGGAAAAATCAGGGCTGTTGCTGCAGAATTTTAAGCCTTATTTGAAGGTGGCCATTGCCGGGACTGCCGCCGGGGCCGAGACTGGGGCTGACCCTGGGCCTAACCCGTGGGAACCTTGGGTGCAGTGGTCTGACCGGCACTTGATTCCTATGGGTTGCCTGACAGACGCGGCGCGGGCGCTGCTGGCCACCCTAAAGCCGGTGAGCGGGGGAGTGGGGGGCGGTGCACAGGAGCGCAAATCCCCAATAATCTCTGGGGCTGCGGGTCTCGAACCGGCAACCTTCCGCAATGCGATGCAGAGTTTGGCCGGTGCGATCTTGAGCGGCAACGTCTCTTGGCCAGATAGCTACAGTTTTAATCTGCGAGAAGCGGTGCTGGCGGCTGGGTTGGTGCGGCGTGCGGAGCAAATTGTCTTCGTTGAGGATGCGCTGGCGACGGTGCTGTCGGTTCTGGGAGGGGCTTTTGGTGAAACTGTGGCGGTTTCGGGCAGCCCAACCCAAAAACTCAATCTTTTTAAGGCTGACTGGCAGGGGGTGACTTTGGCTGTCAGTGCCGGTGCGACGGCGACGGAACTTTGTTTGGTGAATTTGCCTGACAACCTGCAAAACTTAACCCACGAGTCTTTCCGCTTTCACAGTTTTCCTTATGCCGGTGATGCGATTGACTTGGATATTATCTGCCAGCTGCTTTTGGGGGATAAAGGCAAAAGTCCGGCTCCCCTTGGCGATCTGCCGGCAGAAGAGTTGCCGCGACCGGGCGAACCCGAGTTGCAGAAGCGCTATCGATTGCAGCAGCTGTTGCGCAGTTCGTCTCAGGGACAGGCGCTTCTAGAAGCTGCGAAGCACTTGAAGTTAATTCTGCAGCACCAAGAGCGCTTTACTTTGGAACTGGGCAGCCACAGGTGGGTTTGCACTCGCAGGGATCTGGAAAGCCGGGTGTTTGTGCCGTTCGTGCAGCGCTTGAATCGCGAGCTGAACGCAATGCTGAGCCACACCGGCGTGCCGGTGCAAGCTATAGACCAAGCTTTATGTACGGGTGGGACGGCTTCTCTGCCGGCTATCGCCCGCTGGTTGCGGCAAAAACTCCCCAACGCTACTATTATTCAGGACACTTACCCCTGCGAGCTAACGCCAGCCTGCAGTCGTGTGGCCTACGGTCTGGCCACGCTGCCCCTCCACCCCCAAGTTTTCGATGTCAAAAGCCTGCACTACAGCGACTGCTTTCTGCTGCTGGAGCTGCTGCGCTGCTGTCCAGACCGACCGCTGTCTGTGGTGGAGATTGTGCAATTGCTGGAGCTGCGGGGGATTAATACCGGCATTTGCTTCGAGCGCATCCGGGCTGTGCTGGAAGGGGAACTCCCCGCCTGGATTCGCCCTGATCCCTCTGAGGCTTTGCTGCTGACTCTTGAGTTCCGGCAAAATTCTGACTTTCTGGGACTGCATGCGGCTCCCCTTTTCTACAAGCAAGACAATAACACTTACCGCCCGAATGTCGAGCAGTGTCAGCGGCTGCGCCACTACTTGAGCCAGCTGATGGCGGGGACTTACCAAAAATTAGATGAGCCGTTCACGGTTGATTTGGTGTGACTCCTCTGTGAGAAAGTTGAGGGGAAGGGGCGACACGGATAAAGAACCCCACCTCCCGACCCCCTCGCCGCTGGCGAAGAGGGGGAGAGGAAGTTCTTTTCCAGTCCGGTGAGAGAGGGGATTATATTATTTACGTCTGATTGGTTGCTTTATACAGCGCCGGGGAAGGGATGCACTCAGGCTCTGCCGCCGGCAGATAGGTGTGGCCCTGGGTGGGGGCGGGTTTATAGATATCCGCAGCCACTAGCAGACATTTCGGGTGAACCCGCCCCTACCAGGCTCCCGAACGTGTGCCATTGGGCACATTCGATGCAGAGCTGCCCCTGTGCGGACAGGGCAGCTCCCTTTTGAGGATGGCTCCCGCTGCAGGAGGCGAGGGCCGCGCTTTATTAACATAATATAAATTCCGGGCGATTACTTTTTCTTTCCAGGCGATAGGCAAGAATAAAGATGTTTTAATTTAGCATTTTTATTCATACATACCGGCATTAAGTTATTAAAGCAATTAACCGGAGATTATCTAAAAAAGTTTTTGGCAATTTGGCAACATGGAAGCGTCTTGCCCTTGTACCATGAAACTGGCCCTCGTGGGTGGGACGAGACGTGAGAGTAAGTCCACTGTCCATAAGTGCGGTAACTTTTCTGAGCCGCAGCATCTACTCGTCGGGAGAACAACATGGAAACTTCACACAACTGCGGGGAATTGCAAAGATTTAGTAAACTTCTCTACTTTGACGCGCTCCTTATCAGGGAAATCCCTTAATATGTTCAACAGAAAAGCAAACTGATATGTAAGTGCTTAGAGCCGTGATTACTACTTCTGACGTACCCAGTTACTTCGCAAACAAACTTTCTGTGCGTGATGGCCAATTTGAAGTTATCTCGTTTGAGCGAGCGGTGCATCCCTCTATCAATAGCAAAATCAAACGCCTAATTGATGTAATGGGCGCACTGATAGGGCTAATGATAACTGCTATTTTGGCGGTTCCCATCGCCATAGCAATTCAACTGGATGACCCGGGCCCGATTTTCTACAGCCAGATTCGCTGCGGCTGCCAGGGGTGTCGCTTCCGGATTTGGAAATTCAGGTCGATGGTTGTGGATGCGGAGAAACTGAAGCATCTGGTTCCCAATCAAGCGAATGGGCATATCTTCAAGAATGAAAATGACCCCCGGATTACGAGGGTGGGCAGGTTTTTGCGCCGCACGAGTTTGGATGAGTTCCCGCAATTCTGGAATGTGCTGATGGGGGATATGAGCTTGGTGGGAACCCGTCCGCCAACACCGGATGAAGTGAAGCGCTATGACAGTCACCACTGGCACCGCTTGAATGTCAAGCCCGGGATAACCGGGGAATGGCAAGTCAACGGGCGCTCGACTGTGAAAGATTTTGAAGCGATTGTTCGTATGGATGTGGATTATCAAATCAAGTGGTCTGTTGTTTACGACCTGAGGTTGATTTTCAAAACCATTGAGGTTATTTTGAATAAAAATGGTGCTTGCTAACCGAAGATCGCTTTAATGGGTGCTTGAATGTTTTCGTTTTTGGATTTTGGGGTGGCTCAGGAAAGCTCTGCGCCGGCATTCCCGCTCTGGGGGGGTGCCGGTGTGGAGCTTTTCAGGTAAGCTGGTAAGTGTGGTGCGCGGTTTGTGATTAATGACTCTTGCTAGCTGGATTACTGTCTCCCGCCTTTTGGGAGTGCCATTTTTGCTCTATTTCCTGCACAGCCCGACACCGGCACAGCGGTGGGTGTGTCTGGCCATTTTTCTGGTGGCTGCGGGCACGGATTGGCTGGATGGGTATGTGGCTAGGAAGTATAACCAAATTACGGATTTGGGCAAGTTTCTCGATCCGCTGGTGGACAAGTTGCTGGTTCTGGCTCCAATGCTGGCACTGGTGGAGCTGGGACAGCTGCCTGCTTGGGGGGTGTTTTTGATTTTGGGGCGGGAGTTGGGGATTGCTGGCTGGCGGGTTAACCAAACTTCGATTGCGGGTGCGAATATCTGGGGAAAGCTGAAAACTGTGAGTCAAATTGTGGCGGTGTCACTGTTAATTGCTCCTCTGGCTGATGTCTGGAGAGTGCCGTCTCTGGTGGCTTTCTGGATTTGTGTCGCTCTGACTTTGATTTCTGGTGCTATTTATCTTTGGCCGCAAAATATGGCGGGGAAAGAGGCTTGATGGGGATTAAGGATAGCGGGAGAATCAAGGGTGCCGGTGGTGTAGCGGCAGAATGAAGGGTGCCGGCGGTATAGCGGGAGAATCAAGGGTGCCGGTATATAAATAAAGGCCGGTATATCGGCAGAATGAATTTTGCCTGGATACAAACTTTCGCCCGCCTACGCGGGCTTGATCTTTACAGGGGCAGTGGGCATTGGGGATTGTGGGGGAGGGATTGCCGGTACAGTGGGATGAGGTTGCGGGTGGGGTAGGGGGCGGGAAAATGAAGGGTGCCGGTGTTCGCACGGTGCCGGTGCGGTTCAACTACTGTAGAACGCGCCCGTCGCGTCTCTACAAATCTCGGACATCCGAGCTCGGAGCCCCATCGTTGAAGGTAGGAGCTGGATCGTTCGAGCTTGGGAGCTGCATCGTTCGAGCTTGGGTGCCGATCGTTCGAGCTTGGGAGCTGCATCGTTCGAGCTTGGGTGCCCATCGTTCGGTAGAGACGCGACATGTTGGGTTTCTACAAGTCCAGCAAGTGTGCGCCACCGGCTCCCCCAGCACGGGATTTCAGGAATCAAAATAACCTGGCACTGTTGCCGGTTCAACCCATAGCGTGCTGGGGAAGTCTCTTTCCCTTAGTTGAGATTGTGCACCGGCTATTCCAGATTCCGGGGAGGAAGCACCGGCACCTGTTGCGCCGGCATGGGAGCCGGTGGTTCTTCAGATTAAACTATTATTAGTGTACAAAAATAAAAGCGTTGAATTCAAAGAATTATGGGAAAAAGAGGAAAGCCCGATATCTGGGATGAGGTAAAGCGTCACGTTGCGGTGGCGCTGACACCAACCGGGGTGCGGGGGCTGGATGCGGTGGCTGCGGAAATGAACTTGAGCCGGTCGGAGTTGATTGAGCGCATAGGGCGCGGGCTGTTCAAGGTGGTGAGGAATGAGGAGGCTGAGGTGGATTCTGTGACAAATGGGTGCGATGCCGGTGACAGGTGATGGGGGGCGGTGAGAGGTTTGCCGGCTCAATGTTCGTATCTTGGCCCAGGTGAGGAGAGGCCGGCATCTTACCTTTTCTATATGATTAGAGAGTCTAGCTAGGGAAAGATTTTAATGTTAATAAATATTACACGCTAGAGTAGCTGTCTTGTGGGATGCTGTATATTGTATGTGGGGTTCAAAAAGGCAAGATGGGGGGAGCAAAACATCCGGATATTTGGCAACTCGTTGCTCCTGCGGAGCCGCTTCGTTAAGGCGATCTGGGGAAAGATATGGGACTGACTCAGGAGCAATTCGCTGCTCAGCTGGGCGCAGTGATCTCCACAGATGAGTCCTGATGATGTGGGACGGTTTATTCAGGAAGCAGGAAGAAAAATAAATAAAGACCTGACCGTAACGAACGAAGAAAAATTCTAACTCCAATGGCTTACTTATATTAGAACGGGCATCCAATAGAAATTGGCAGAGATGGCAGAGTTTGCGTTACTGAACTTTATAAGGCGGCTGGACAACCTGCCAATCGAAAACCGACGAATTTTAAAAATGATAAGAAGGGAAAAGAAAAGATTAAATGTCATGAAAGTAAAAAAGGGAGATGGGTGTGGGAGAGCCGAACTGGCGTTAATACTATGGCTATTGTTGAGCTAGCCTGTGATTATCTTCACTATCTTGGCGAACCGCAAGCCGCAGCTAAACTCTCTAAAGTTTACCAAACAGGTCAAAACGATGAATACAATACGCCTAACTACGCCCCTATTGAAAATCAATCAGTCAGAGATACCTATTCTGAATGGGGCTGTCTGGAATGGGTAGGAGCAATAATTAGCCTCATCATAATTATGAATATTTTCCAGCAATGCAATCAACAATACCAAACCCCTCAGTATCAATCACCACCACCCCCTCAGTTTCGCCCTTT
>CAZJNL010000014.1:0-17106 GCA_964546515.1 uncultured Oscillatoria sp. | reverse complement strand
CATTGCTCTGACGGTGCCCGATGAGCGGATGCGCGAAGGAATTCAGCGGATGAAGGATGCCGGTATTCGTTATGCCTGAGGTTATTTTTGATTTCTAACCGCAGATAAACGCGGATAAACGCAGATATCTGTCAAATATATCTGCGTTTATCTGCGTGCATCTGCGGTTTTAATTTAACACAGAGAATCTAAAATCTAATATTTAAAATCGTTTGGGTGGGCGGTGCAAACTTGCTGGATAAAATTTCTCAGCTGCCGGTGGGCAATAATTTGGGCGTCTGGCGGCTGGTTTTTTGTTTCTGCTTGCAGCTGAGCGAGCAGGGGAATTATTTCTGTATCGAGTGCGGGGCGGAATAAGGTAACAGGCAACAGTATATCCGCACCTTGGCGCAAGTCGTAGAGCACGGGGGGTTCTGGGGATAGCTGACCGGCATGCGGGCTCGTGCCGGCTGGCCACACTGCAAGCGTCAGCGGACGCCCCCAGCACATTTGGCGCACTTTCACAATGTCGATGACTTCTGCGTACAGGATGCTGTGTTGATGTTCCAGGCAGATAATCTGGCTGTGTTGAAATGGGCGGGCTGTGTCTGTCGGTGCTGGCTTCATGAGAGTAATGTAAAGATTTTGCGGTTTCTCTCATTTTAGGGGCCGGCACCTGCTGGATTGAGAGCGCGTTCGCCTGACAATGGGTGGGGGAAATCCCCCCAGTGCGGTTCCGAGGGCGGGTTGGGGGGAACGGGGTGCCGG
Source organism: uncultured Oscillatoria sp. (assembly GCA_964546515.1). GTDB lineage: Bacteria > Cyanobacteriota > Cyanobacteriia > Cyanobacteriales > Oscillatoriaceae > Oscillatoria. Next base: position 16,359 of record CAZJNL010000014.1, on the reverse strand, counting down.
CACCACAAGATATTATTGCTGCGGTGATTTCTGAGCCTGCTTTTTTGGATGGCTAGCACCGGCAGCCAATCGGATTCCATTTTTCGGTTAACTTGGAAACAGATAAATTCCCGTCTCCGCGTTCCAGGAGTGAGCGCCTGATTCTGGGCTTGTTTGGGTCAGTCTTGTTGGCCGGCTGTCTGCAATCAGACTGCTGCCACCCACTGATATTTTAATGGTAGAATGATAAAATACACCGGCAGAGGAACGAGCTATGCAACACATAGATATTGCTGAGGCAACCGCGCAGTTGAGTTCATTACTGGCCCTGGCAATCGGGGGCGAAGAAATTGTGATTACAAAAGATGACCGTCCGGTTGTCAAACTGCTGCCGGTGCCCCTAGTTAAGCGCCCCCGGCAACCGGGCAGTGCTAAAGGTATGATAACATTGTCTGGCGACTTTGACGAACCTATAGCAGATTTTGAGGACTATCTGTAATGAGACTGATCCTGGACACTCATACCTTTCTTTGGTACATCAGCGACAGCCCGCAAGTCAGTGAGAAAGCGCGGCAGCATATTGACGATGAGAAGAACCAAATTTTGCTGAGTGCGGCGAGTGTCTGGGAAATGGCGATTAAGCACAGTCAAGGCAAGCTGAGTTTAACTATGTCTTTTGAAGTGTTTGTGTTGCTGCAACTGAGGATGAACGATTTCAGGCTTCTGGACATCCAAAGACGCGATATCGCTGCGGTAGCAACTCTGCCTTTCCACCATCGCGATCCGTTCGAACGGCTGCTGATTGCGCAGGCAATGGTTGAGCGAATACCCATCCTGAGTGCGAATTCTGCCTTGGATGCCTATCCGATTCAGCGTTTGTGGTAAGTGCGAGATTGGAGCGGAAAGGATTTTTGAGCTTTCTATTGGGGGGAGTGTCTGTCGTGCCGGTGAGGGGTGAAGCCGGTTGGGAGCCAACGCCAAAATAGTGTACAATAGGGTGGCTACTGTGGCAGCAACCTGTTGGTTTCGGGAGAGTGTCTTTATGAATTTAACGGTTAAAGACCTAGAAAGGCTGCAAACCAAGCTCCAAGAGGAGCGTCTGGATTACCAATTGGAACTGGTGGATGGGAATATTATCGTTATGGGGCTTTCTGATGTTACCTCAAGCGAAGTGGGCGCTCGGTTAATTACGTTTCTAAATATCTGGGTAATGCCCCGTAAATTGGGGCGGGTCACGGGTGCGGCGGCTGGCTTTCGTTTGCCTACCGAAAAAGCTGACTTACGCGCTCCTGATGTTTCGTTTGTCAAGGCAGAAAGGCTGAAGCGCAGCCCCCGCGCTTTTGCTGAACTGGTTCCAGATTTAATGGGAGAAATAAAATCTAATACGGACAGACTGGAGGCGCTGCGAGAGAAAATTCAATCGTTCCTAGAAATGGGAACCCAAGTGGGGATACTGATTGACCCTGATAGGGAAACGGTGACTGTCTGTCGCTCTGCAGGGGAGCAGGTGGTGCTAAGCAATAAGGACATTTTGACGATTCCGGAGTTATTGCCGGGGTGGGAGTTGCCGGTTTCTGAATTGTGGCCTCCTGAATTTGAATAGGGGGAATTAGAGAATGGGGTGGGGGAGTAGTGGGCAAGGAGTATCTCGTTTTTGCAGATATGCCCTGGGGATTATAAATCGCGGCTCATCAAACGAAACCCGCTTCGGCTTGGGTTTCAAGAAAGCTTGGGTGTATGAGTTCCCTGACTGCACCGGCAATGGGTTACCCGCGGTGGTTGCTCCGCGTAACGGTGCAAGTAGGTGGGGGCGGGTTTATTGTCCTCTTCGTTGTGCGGCAAGTCTCTGGGGTGAACCCGCCCTTACAGGTGGGGTTTATCCAAGATATCTGTGGGAGGCAGAAGATATTTATAAACCCGCTCCGACTTGCCGGTGGGGATGGTGCCGGTGTTGTGCGACAATTTTATGATAGGAGAAATTTTGGCGAATCAAGCAACCGCAACCGGCTCGGCAGGCTAGAGAATATCGGGCAATCAATCGGCTTAGATTCTCTTAATTGACTAATTCACCAAAGTGTGAGGGTTTAAGCTGCTTTTGGTTATAAAACTGTATGACGAAACCTACTATCTCGCCCAGGATCCCGATGTTGCCGAAGCCGCAGCCACCGGCCTCTTCCGCAACGGCTGGCAACACTTCTTCAAATACGGGCGATTTGAGGGGCGCAAAACCGCCACCCTGGTTGACGAAACCTTTATCTAGCCCAGCTGCCGGTGCCGTGCGCCGCCCCAACCCCTACCCGCTCGCGGGTGGGGGGCAGGGGGGTGGGGTTCCCCCCCCGCCATCTGGCAACCGCGCCACCAGGGAGCAGGCAATTTGCGCATCCCACTACTTGACATTTCTCTCCTCCTGTGCTATGCTCCCTTAACTAGCCACGGGCAGCTTGTTGAGAAACGCGAGAAACCCGCTCTCTTCAAGCAAGCGGGTTTCTCACCCACCTGCCGGTGCAGCGCCGCCCTGCTACTTCACCTTCTCCCCCTAAGAGGAAATGTACGGTTATCCGAAAGACAGGGGGAGTTGACGAATTGCATGTTATAGCATAATCTTATTAAGATAAGGCAAACAATTGTAAATAACTGAATAAAGGGGATAAAAGCAGTGTCAGTCGAAACCGTTGAGAAGCGTTCAACAGTTCGCAAACTCGCACCGCGCTATCGCGTTTTGCTCCACAACGACGACTTCAACTCTATGGAGTATGTGGTGCGGACTTTAATGAAAACAGTGCCCAGCCTGACTCAGCCTCAGGCGGTGAGCATTATGATGGAAGCCCACACCAACGGCATTGCCTTAGTGATTACCTGCGCTCAAGAACACGCCGAATTTTACTGCGAAACTCTCAAAAACCACGGGATCACCAGCACCATTGAGCCGGATGAGTAATCTCACCTCCGTCTACTGTAGAGACGCGACAAAAGGCGTTCGTACATCTCGCGTCTCTACATCTCGAACGATATACTCGTTCCCAGGCACCCTTACGGGAAGCCTGCGGCTACCTCCTGGGAACGTTTTGGACGAGACTCTGCCTCGTTTCAATCAAAAATTTGATATACCCAATTGAAACTCAACCCCTTCCAGCTAGCCGGCTACCCAGCTCCGGCACGACTGGCAATTTTTGTCCTGGCATTACTTTGCCTCTGGGTGCCCTTTGCCGGCCCAATTTACGCCTTTGTCAGGGATAGCAACCTAGTCAGCATCCTGACAATGGTCATTTTGTACGGGGAATTTATCTTCCTCGTGCGGTGGTGGGGGCGTCACGTTTACCAACAGCCCCACCTGCTGCGCAGCTACGGCTTGCAACTAACGCGGCAAAATGCCCGAGAACTCCTCCGAGGTTTAGCAACCGGTCTTTTCAGCCTTCTCGCCATATTTGCCCTGCAAGGAATCCTGGGCTGGCTTGTCTGGAAAACCCCAGACATTTCCCTCCCCAAAATCATCCTAGAAGGCTTAATCTCCTCTCTCGGCATCGGTTTGGCCGAAGAGTTGCTGTTTCGCGGCTGGCTGCTCGACGAGTTGCAGCGGGATTACACTCCCCAAGCCTCACTCTGGGCAGACGCCACGATATTTGCCCTCCTGCATTTTATCAAACCGTGGAAAGTCATGCTCCACATTTTGCCGATATTTCCAAGTTTGCTAGTGCTGGGTTTGGCGCTGGTTTGGGCGAAGCGCTCACGTTCAGGACGCCTCGGACTACCGGCAGGACTCCATGCCGGCCTCGTTTGGGGATATTATATCATCAACGTTGGGCAGCTAATGCAATATTCTGGCACAGTTCCCGAATGGGTTACAGGAATTGACCGCAATCCGCTTGCCGGTATTACCGGCTTGCTATTCCTCGGCACTATCGCCTTCTTTATGTGGAGAGCTTCTAGTGATTTTAAACCGCAGATGAACGCAGATGAACGCAGATGAATTCAGATATTATCCGCGTTTATCCGCGTCCATCTGCGGTTATAAACCTCAAGCAGTCTGCGCCACAGAAGTGCCCGCCAGACAGGCACCTGCAATATTAACCCCCTCCAAATTAGCGCCTTCTAACTCAGCGCAGAGCAGGTTCGCACCGGTCAAATTCGCACCGGCAAGATTTGCGCCCCGCAAATCCGCCTCCTCCAAATTCGCCTGACTCAGCAGCGCCCCTTGCAAATCGGCTCGACTCATATCAGCGCCGGTGAGGTTAGCGCCGGTGAGGTTAGCGCCCCGCAAGTCGGCACCCCGGAAATCGGCACCCTGTAAGCTGACATTCATCAGATTCGCCCCGCTCAAAAAAGCGCCGGCAAATGACGCTTCACTCAGTCTAGCCGCCATCAAATTCGCCCCCCGCAAATTTGCCCCTCGCAAGTCAGCTCCTGTTAAGTCCGCTTGCATCAAATTTGCGCCCTGCAGGTTCGCCCGCAAGTCCGCCCCTACTAGCTGTGCGCCCATCAAATTCGCGCCGTCAAGACGGGATCTTTCCAGGTTAGACCGGCAGAAATTCGCCCCCACGAGATTGGCACCGGCAAAATTCACTCCCTTGAGTGTTAAATTTGATAAGTCTGAGTCTTCTAGATTGGCTCCGGGTAATTGCTTTAGTTTTCCTGAGCGAATTGCTTCTATATCCATGCCGCTTCCCAGTAGTGTAATATTAATTTTGGAACCGCCCTAGACGCGCGACTCGGCTTCCCGCAGGGTAGACGCCAAGGACGCCAAGGGGGATCAGGCTAGGAGCTTTTTCAGCCGGATATCGTGTAACTGTTAGTAGCAGTGCCGGTTTTGCCTGCGCTCTCTGTGGAGAAGTCTAGCAGCCACATGGCAGCTGTTACCTTGGGTGGCGTCACCGGCAAGCTCAAACCCTGCTGCAGCCCCATCACCAAAAGCGCTAGGGTGTCCGCCAGTTTTGGGTCCCAGCGCTCGCCGGCAACAGCCTGACACTCCGCCAGAGCTTGCGCTGCGCAAACAGCCGGATTTTCCTGAGTGCCGGCGCTGCGGTAGCGAGCCACTCGCTGCAGGAAGTCTGCGGCTAGCCCCAATATTCTGGATTCCAAGGGAATTTCTTCACCGGCAAGCCCCGCAGGCTGTCCGGTTCCGTTCCACCATTCCGTTTGATGAGTTAGGATTTGTGCCACGGCTCGCAGCTGGGGCATCCGGCGCAGCACCTGCACTTCTGGCACTAGGGGGCAGCTGGGCGCTTCTTCGGCACCCGCCAAAACGCTGTCTACTCCATGCCAGGGTTCGAGCCGGTGCAGCAAACCGGCAAGGCGCAGTCGCTTCATTTGCCAAGCTGGCAAATCCAGCAGCTGCCCGATTGTTTCGGCGATCGCCACCACTTCCGCCGCCGCCATCGGGTTGGTGGCGTCTGCCATATCCATCAGCTGCGCCATCCGCAAATACGCCTGAATTTCGTTGGAAACCAAGTTGCGCTCTAGGGCTTGCGGGTGGGAGGATTCAGAAGTCTCGTGTTCGCCCCTCTCTAAATCCTGCTCGTTCGCCTGCAGGTAGTCTACTACGCGGCAGACAATTTCGCCCAAGTCGTCGCGCTTTTCGCCACTCGCCTCACCGGCTAGGGTTCGCACTTGCGCTTTTAGGGTTTCTTGCAGTTCTGGGTTATATTTGCCGATATGGGCGATTGCTAATTCTACCGTTTCCTTGACTAGCTCCGGCTCAAACGTCCACAAACCGTAGAATTTGCGCTCCAAGTCGTCTGGCGGCGGGCCAGCCGGCCCGTAAGAAGCAGGTGAGAGCTCTTGACAAAGTACCATCGCCGTGTATGTTGGCGACAAAATCATCAAGTGCCACTCTTGAGCCACTGGATCTGCAGAGTCTAAACTCACTAAATCCACATTTGGCATCTGGCTGGTGGGGTGCTCTTGCCAGCCGGTATCCGGGGCTGCCATAATCACAACTTGGCGAGCCTTCTTTGCCAGATCGGCGTAGCGCTCGGCTTCTTGCAAGTACCATTTGCCCTGCTGGAAGGCGGTGATCGCGATTGGCGAACTGCTGGATGTGAGAATGCAGTCCTCCAGGGCGTGGCACAGGGAAACTAAGGTGTTTTTGTAGTACACCCCAAATCTTATAGGTCTTTTGCCGGTGCGGTGAGCAGCCTCTAGCTGCTGGACAATAGAGCCTTTTAACATTTATTTACATCAAATCAGAGGCTATTATCCATAAAAGTATGGCAGAAGATGACAGTTTGGCGACAGTGCCATCTGGCGTTATTCCTGCAAGGAACTTTTTTGCCCTCGACTTTCCACTATAGCCGGGAGAGCTTGTATAATCAAGGGCGGCTCCCCTGAGCTGGGGAGCGGGGGATCTGGGGGCGAACTGTTTGGGTGCGTTTCGCGAGCGCGTCACGCACCCTACTTCTAGCCAACCGGCACCGGCACTCTTTCAAAGTCCTTGACTTCCACCGGCGCACTCAGCGCTTCTTCCAAATCAGCACATCCCAGCCTTTCTTCGAGAATCCTGATCACTTCGCGCCCGAAATCGCTGGGATTGCGACGCCAAGCTTCCAGGCAAACTTCCCCAAAAAACGAGCCGAGCGGTTCTGGATTCCACAGCAGCTTCCTCGCTGTCCAAGGCATCAAGCTCATCGGGTCGTAACCGGGTTTGACAATCTCCTTCTTAAATGCATACTCTTCTAAGTGGGTGTGCGGCTGCAACCCGATGAAGAAAATTGCCGGTTCGACTTTATCCTCACCAAATATCCGCTCTAACTCCCGGTGGTAAGCAATGGTCTGGCGGATGGTGTCATAAGTCTCGTCAATCACGTTAAACGAGTAATTGACGGAAACCAAATCGCTGAAACCGGCAGCCTTCAAATCGCGGCAGTTTGACAGCACCGTGCGCAGGTTGTAGCCCATGCGCATCTTGCGCACCAGTTCCTGCGAGCCGCTGGTGATGCCGATTTCAAAGTAATTCATGCCGGTTTTCACCATCAAGTCGCACAGCTGGGGCGTCAAGTTGTCCGCCCGGATGTACGCCGCCCAGTGAATGTCTGTCATGCCAGCATCGATGATTTTCTGCAGCAGCTCCACCGCCGAGTCAATAAACTTGCGAGCCGGGATAAACTGCGCGTCGGTAAACCAGAAGTTGCGCACCCCCCGCTCGTAAAGCTGGCGGATCTCCGCCACGACTTCATCCGCTGGGTTAATCCGCACCTGTTTGCCTTCAATCACCGTATAGATGCAGTAGCAGCAGTTGTGCGGACAGCCGCGCTTGGTTTGCACGCCGATATAGAAATCGAGGTCTTGCAGGTAATATTGAAATTCCGGCCAGATGGTTTCTATATAATCGTAGTTGCAGGCAGTTTTTTCAATTGGGGTGGGGCGTTCGTGTATCATCCGGGGGCGGGGGGCGGTTTCTCCTGCCACATAGCAGCGCTCGTCGCTGAAATCCTCACCGCGCAGCAGTTTTTCCAGCAGCGCCTCGCCTTCGCCGACTGATATTATTGTGCCCGCCGGCAGGCTGCGCCCCAGCTGTTCGTAGAACACGCTCACCGCACCGCCGCCCACCACTGAGCGGGCGTGGGGATTGTATTTTTGAGCACGTTTCAGCCCTCGTTTAATTAAGCCCTGGTTGCGCCACAGTTCGCTGTAGTATGCAGTCGTCACGCGCAGCCCCCCCAGGGCACCCCGCAGTTTTATTAGGGGATTGCTGGCGTAGTAGAATTCAAAGGCGTTCTGCAGGGGATTCCCGCCTCGCCCTCCCACCGGCGCATAAATTTGAATGTCTCGCCAGGAGAATACCAGCAGCGTCGGCTGGAACGAGTCCACACAAGCGTCGAGAGCGCCGCCGAAGTCCAGCGGCGGTACTGTGCCCAAGTCAAAGATGCGCTGCTCTACGCCTGGAAACAGCTTGTGGACGTGATCTGCCAGGTAGACTGCCCCTATCGGGAAGATGGGATTGCACGGGAGGCGAACGTAGAGGATGCGATCTTCCATACCAGTTGCGGGGTTAAGGATTTCTGAAAGGTATTTTCACATAACTTTACAATATCGCGGTTTGAGTCTGGCGGGATCTCGGGGAGCTCCGCACCCACTCAACCGGGTTCGCGAGTGCCCCACCGGGGGCTTTGTAATATATATTATGTTAGATTGCTCACTGTTTAAATTATGGGGGCAGGGGAGAGCCCTCTTGTAGCTCCGCGATAAATCGCGTCTGGAGCTTCTTGTAGCCGCGATAAATCGCGTCTGGAGCCTCTTGTAGCTCCGCGATAAATCGCGTCTGGAGCCTCTGAGACGGAACCGGTCGCGTCTGGCTTTTCGGAACGGGGGATAAATGCTGAGCAAGTACCCGTAAATTAAACAATTATACCCTGTCTGGCGCTTAAGAGGGAGAGGGGTCGGGAGCTTCGGGAGAGGCATTTCCAGCGCTGGTGGCGCGAGCCGCACGCGAGGACTGCTCAGTTCGGCTTATTTCCGCCTCTCCTTTACACGCACATTATTTGTCTTATGTCAATCCCTCAAAAGATACAAAGTGCGGGCGCTCTCTACCTAAAAAAAATATCCGGGATAGGTGTTAGTTGGTAGTCAGGTTTACAACAAGTCGGGAGCGCAGAGTGTTAATCTTTGTATAGAAGTCGTTTGGTGCTAAGCTCCTCAGTCATGGTTCAAATTCTCGATCCCATCCCTTCTGGCTCCTCTGGCCAAATCCTCTGCTGCTACGTCAACGCCACCAGCAAAATCCAGATTGCTCGGATCACGAATATTCCCAATTGGTACTTTGAGAGGGTTGTCTTTCCCGGACAGCGCCTGGTATTTGAAGCTTTTCCGGAAGCCGTCTTGGAAATTCATACAGGTATGATGGCTAGCGCCATTTTATCGGATAAAATCTCCTGCCTGCGCCTGCGGATCAGTGACGGTCGCGACGCCAGCGCTGAACCCGCAGGTGTTCCTAAACAAGCTCGAATGAATGTTAAGAGTCGGAACCCACGACCTTTAGTGGCAGCTGCTTTAACTTCTGTCGATTAGAATCAAAATTTCATAGGACTGGGGGTTGCTGACTGAGGCAACCCCATTTTGCTAAGATTCAGGGGCTTCTCAACAGATGGGTGAACTGCTTTGAATCTCCCTTCTTTCCTTTGGTTGTGGAAAACAGCTGCTTGGGCTATGGGACTTTCCCTGGTGGCCTACCTGCTGCTGGCCATAACCGGCTTTTACATATTTCAGTCGCGCCAGCAAAGACACCCCGCTTCCCGCAGGCTGGTTGAGGCGCATTTTGTGATTGGCGGCGCTATGGTGGGCATGGTGTTACTGCTGCTGGCGATTGGCATTGCTGGCACCCTGGGCCACTACGGCACCCTGGGCCATTCGCAACACCTGGCTGCCGGTTTAACTGCAGTGGGTTTAGTCCTGCTCTCCGCCTGGAGTGCCCTGCAAATTAGCCCTCAGCGCCCTTGGGCCCGCGCCCTGCACCTGAGCGCCAATGCGGCGCTTTTTGTCGGATTTGCCTGGGTTTCTTGGACAGGCTGGCTCGTCGTGCAAAAATATTTGCCATAACATCCTTCACAGTATGGAGTTCGGACTGAAGTCCGAACTCCAAACTTATCAATTAGCAATTAACAATGAGCAACCGAGACTTGCCGGCGACATTCCGCATTTCTCCCTTAATTCGGCTGACTCTTTTAAGTCTGTATGTAGCGCTCACACTCCCTGTGCCTTTCTTGTCCGAGGTGACTGGTGCGCCGGTGCCACCGGCACTGCTGTGGGTGGGGCTGGGCGCGGGAGGCGTGGCGCTGTACGGTGCCCTGAGCGAAAGAGTAATTTTAGACGAAGAAGGAATTCATGTCAACTATCCGGGATGGGTTCCCCGTTTCTTTCGCAGAGGGTGGTCACTGCCTTGGTCGGAAGTGCGAGCCCTCAAACCCCGCAGCACCGGCCAAGGGGGGTTAGTTTACTACTTCCTCAGCGAGTCGGGCAAAGGCTACTTGCTGCCAATGCGAGTGGTGGGATTTGCCAAGCTAGTCCGGCAGGTGGAAGCCAAAACCGGCATTGACACAACAGATGTCCGCCCCCTGGCGCAACCCTGGATGTACTTGATTTTGCTGGGATTTACCCTGCTGCTGCTCCTGGTTGATGGCTGGACAATTTCCACTGCTATCTCTCAGGGGAATTTGGTTTAATAATTAACCGCCACAGACGCGATAGCGGCTTCCCGCAGGGTAGACGCCAAGAGCGCCAAGGAAATCTTTCTTCTTCCTTCTTGGCGTCCTTGACGTCTTGGCGGTTTATTTAAAAAATACTTGGAAACGCACTCCCCGCCGGCGGGGAGGGTTTGAGGTTGACTCCCTCTAATTTTTGGGATGGCGCACCGGCAGCTCAATGACAAACTCCGTTCCCTCTCCGGGTGCGGAAAGGCAAGATAAACTGCCTTTGTGTTTTTCTACCACAATTTGATAGCTAATACTCAACCCCAAGCCGGTGCCAGAACCGACAGGTTTTGTGGTAAAGAAAGGGTCAAAGATGCGCATTTTAGTTTCCTCAGTAATGCCGGTGCCGTTGTCGGCAATTCGGATTGCCGCACGCTCGCCATCTAGAAGTTCTGTGCGAATCCGAATCGTAGGGGATGGGGCGTGGCGCACAGAGGATTGTTTTTCTTTCCCGCGCTCTTCGCCCGATGCCCTGTGCCCCTCTTCCAGCGCGTCAATCGCATTTGCTAGAATATTCATAAACACCTGGTTCAGCTGACCGGCATAGCACTCGACATCAGGCAGCTGGCTGTACTTTTTGATAACCTGAATTTCGGGACGAAAAGAAGTTGCCTTCAGCCGGTGCTGCAAAATCAGCAGGGTGCTGTCGATGCCGGTGTGAATATCTACCGCTTTCATATCCGCTTCATCCAGGCGCGAGAAGTTGCGCAAGCTGAGGACAATTTCGCGGATGCGGTTTGCCCCCTCTTTCATCGACTTGAGCAGTTTGGGGAAGTCGGCTTTTAAAAAATCCAGGTCGAGATCCTCAAGCTCTTTTTGGATTGCCGGTGCGGGGTTCGGATAGTGTTCCCCGTAAAGTTCCACCAGGCGCAGCAAGTCAGAAGCGTAGTCACTGGCGTACTTGACATTGCCGTAGATAAAGCTCGTGGGGTTGTTAATTTCGTGGGCGACACCGGCAACCATTTGTCCGAGGGCAACCATTTTTTCATTTTGAATCAGTTGAGCTTGGGTGGAGCGCAATTCGCGCAGTGCAACTTCCAGCTGAGTGGCTTTTTCTCGCTCTCGCGCTTCACTTTGCCGCAAGGCTTCTTCAGCTAGTCGGCGCTCAGCGATTTCCGTTTGGGCTTGTTCAAACAGCATGGATTGCCCGATGGCAATTGCTAGCTGCAGCGAAAGCTGTCTGAGCGACTCTATCTCGTAAGAGTGCCACTGTCTCGGACTGCTGCAGTGATGGGCTATTAGCAACCCCCACAATCGATTTGGGATTTGGGATTTGGGATTTTGGATTGAAGAGTTTGACTCCGAAATGTTTTGCAGGATGGGAACCACCAGGTTCGCTTTCACCTGCAGCCGGCTCAGTAAATCAGTTTGGCACTCACTAAGACCGGCACTGTAAATATCATCTATTGCGCAAAGGCGACCGTTCTGGTATAATGAGGCATAGCTATCTAAAAAGCAGCTCTCTTGGATGTCGATTCCCAGAGTGGAGAGCCAACCTTTGCCAACTGACTCGACTGTTACCGCGCCACTCCCGTCGGGATTTAAGCGGTAAATCACTGTCCGGTCAGTTTGCAAAAATTGCCGCACTTCCCCCACAGCCGTTGTCAGGACTTCATCCAGGTTGAGAGAGGAGCGAATGCGCTCTTGCATGGCGAGCACCAGACGCTCCCGCTTGACTTGCAGCCGCAAAGTTTCCTCAACCTGCTTGCGCTGGGTGATGTCTTTGTGGGTTCCCGTCATCCGCACCGGCAATCCCGCTTCATCGCGCTGGAAAACCTTGCCGTGGGACAAAATCCACTGCCACTCACCGGATTTACTTTTCATGCGGAATTCTGCTTCAAAGATGCCGGTGCGCCCTTGCAGACAGGCGTTCAGCATTTCTGTCACCCTTGACAAATCCTTGGGATATATCAGCCGCTCAAAGGACTGATAGTTGTTCTCAATTTCCTTCTCTTCATAGCCCAGCATTTTTTTCCACTGTAGGTCAAAATAGGTCGCTCCCGTGCTAATATTCCAGTCCCACAGCCCCAGAGCGCTGCCTTCGAGCGCCATCTGCAATCGCTGTTCGCTTTTGAGCAGCGCAACTGCAGCTCGTTTGCGCTCAATCCCCAGCGCCATCTGGTTCGCCACCGATCCCAGGACGTCGGGGGTATTTTCGCTCAGGGGGTGTTTGGCGAACATTGCCAGTACGCCGGCGAGACGGTCTTCTACAACCAGCGGGTAGCCGGCAAATGCCACCATCCCCTCTCGCCGCGCCCACTCCCAGGTGCGGGTGCGAGAGTCATTTTGCAGGTGATTGGTCAGGTAAGGCTTGCGGTTGGCGGCAATTAAATCAATTTTAAAGCTGCCTGGGGGTATTTTAGCATGAGTGCTCTTAATGTGCGCGGACATGCCGGCACTGGCTTGCAATTCTAGCAGGTTCTCATCCGGGTTGAGTGTCCAGATGCGCACAAAAGCCGCATCCAGGTACTCGATGAGCGCTTCGCCGCAACGCTGCAGCATATCGGGCAAATCGCCCCCCTGAGTCAGGGCTGTGCCGATATCAGAGCGGAGAGCGGACTGCCGCGCTCGTTCGGCTAGGGCTTCTGCGGCGTGCTTGCTTTCGGTGATGTCAGTGGCGGTGCCGAGAATTTGCTGGGGTTTGCCATCCGGGGTTCTGGAGAACACCGTTTCGCGGCTGTGAAGCCAGCTCCACCCGCCGGCGGCGTTTCTCATCCGGTACTCGAGTTCCACAATTTCGCCGTCTTTGGCTGCTTTTTGCTTCTGGAGATGTTCGGGCAATCGGGCGAAATCGTCGGGGTGCATAATAGCGGGAAACAGCCCAGAACCCATGTCTTGAATTTCTTGAGGCGTGTAGCCGACAAGCTCAGCTACTTCCCGATTGGCGTAGACATTGCGCTGTTCAATTATATCATAGATATACAAAATACTGGGGCTGGACTCGGCAATTCGCTGGACAAAATGCTGGCTGGCTCGCAGCGCTTCTTCTGCCTGTTTGCTCTCGGTAATGTCTCGCCCCACAGCGTAGATTAAACCCTCTTCGACAAAGGGCGCAGCTGTCCACGAGAACCACCTGTAAGAGCCATCTGTGTGCTGAAACCGATTTTCCAAATAAACGGTAGGAACCCCAGCGCTCAGTTTGCGCATTTCGGCAAGGGTGGCTTTCCGGTCTTCTGGATGGACGAATTCAATAAAGGGTCTTGACAAAAGTTGATCAGCAGTGTATCCTAAGCTCGTTTCCCAAGCAGGATTGAGCCGTTTTAAATAGCCGGTGAAATCCGCGACGCAGAGCAAATCGAGGGAAAGAGTGAAGAAGCGATCTCGCTCCGCCTCCGCCTGCAGCCGTTGGGTGATGTCAATGGAAATGCCGCCCACCGCGTAGGGTGTGCCGCTGGCGTCGCACAGGGGGAACTTAGTGGAAATGTAGGTGTGCGAACCGTCGTCGTGCGGGGCGACTTCCTCCCACTGTGCCGGTGCTGAAGCCGCTAGCACTGCTAAGTCGTTCGCCCGAAACTTGTCAGCTATCTCTTTGGGGAACACCTCCCAGTCATTTTTGCCTTGAACTTCTTCCCTGCTGACGCCAAACAGAGTTTCAAACTGGCGGTTTATCTGCAAAAATCGCCCTTCTGTATCTTTCATGTAAATCACAGCTGGGGCGTTGTCCAAAATGGCGTTGAGCTGCTGCTGGCTTTCCCGCAGCGCCTCTTGCGCCTGTTTGCGATCGTTAATGTCTTGCGCGACGGCAATTAGATACTTTGCTTCATCCTCAATATCCCGCACCGCAGTCACGCTGACACTCACCCACACAGGAGAGCCATCTTTGCGGATGTAGCGCTTTTCTCCCGAGAAATTTTGAATCTCATTCGCGAGAATTTGTTGGCGGCACTCCCAATCGGCGCTCAAGTCTTCTGGGTGGGTAATGTGCTGGAAGTTTAGCGCCTGCAGTTCTTCTGGCGCGTACCCGACAGTATGGCAAAACCCCCGGTTGGCGCTGAGAAATTGACCGTTTGGGATCAGCAGGGCAATTCCCACAGCAGCTTGCTCGAAAATGGCGCGGAATTTCTCCTCGCTTTCCCGCAGCGCCGCCAAAGCTTGTTTGAGTTCGGTGATGTTTTGCGTCATCACCAAACCGGAGATGATTTTTCCGCAGTCGTCGAGCACCGGCACCGCACGCACCTGGTAAGTTTTTTGGGCGTATTCCTGTTCAAACACGCTGGGTTTTCCTGCGAGGGCTTTCTTGTACGCCGGCGCGAGAAAGCGGCACACTTCGGGCGGGAAACACTCGTGCAAGGTTTTGCCTTCCAGGAGTTCTTTAGAAAGTCCCCACTCCGCCAAACCCGTACCATCAGCCAGGATGTGGCGGAGATTGGAATCGAACAAGATAACCGCACCGTTGGGGAAGTTTTTGGTGAGGGTGCGGTAGAGTTCTTCGCTTTGGCGGAGGGCTATTTCTGTGGCTTTGCGCTCTGTGATATCCAGAACGGTTCCGAACAGCTTCACAATTTGGCCATTTTCATTGAAAACCGGCTCTCCTTTCACGACTGTGTGTCTTACAGAACCGTCGGGGCGGATTATGCGCTGATCCAATTCATAGGGTACGCCGCCGGTGATGGCGAGTTCTGTAGCCCTTTGCATGACTTCCCGATCTTCGGGGTGCGCGATTTGTAAGTATTCTTGATAAGTGGGCGCTCCTTGCGCGGGAGCTAGTCCGCAAATGCGGAAGATTTCTTCTGACCAGTATATTTCGCCTGTGGCGATATCGAATTCCCAGCAACCGGCGTGCGCCACTCGTTGGGGTTCGGCAAATCGAGCTTCGGTTTTTTGCAGGGAGGCGATTAATTGGGCTTTTTCCCGTTCGGCTATAACGGTGTCGCTGATGTCCCAAAAAATCCCCTGAACCCCGACAGTCTTTCCCTTGGCGTCTCTCACCGGCACTTTGACGACTTGCACATATATCGTTTCGCCCGTTGCGTGTGTCTGGTGCGCTTCGAAAACCTGGAATATTTCTCCCGTTTGGATGACTCGCATGTCGTGGGCGCGGTATTTGTCAGCCTGTTCTTTGGGATAAAAGTCGTAAGCGGTTTTACCTATCGCTTCTTGGAGCGTCACTCCCAAGGTGGCTAGCAGGGCTTTATTGGCAAATGTTATCCTGCCATTCAGATCGGTCCTGTACAGGTATTGCGGCAAAGCGTCGGCTAAGGATTGATAGAAGGCTTCACTCTGCTTTTCGGCTTCTTCGGTTTGGGCGGAATCTGCCCTACCGGCGCTCTCTAAAAACGAGCCATCCCGGAGAGTGTCGCCGCTGGCTTGTTTTTCTGGGCGGGAAGCTTCTTTCACCGGCACTTGGCTGGAGATGTTTCGGTAAACGGTGACAATTTCTAGCACTTCGCCCGTGTGGGAGTTGCGGATGGCGCGGCTGGCTGTTTCCAGTGCGATATAATGTCCGTGCCGGTTGCGGATGCGGCGGGTTGCTCTCTGTTTGCTGTCGGTATCGGGTGCGGTTGCGGGAGAGTTTGCGATGGCTTGTCTGTCTTCTGGGTGGAAAAATTCCGCAGCGCTGCGCCCGACTAGCTCTTCCGGCTCATATCCTAATAAGGTGTGGCAGGCGGGGGAGAGGTTAAGGAAATTTCCCTGTGGGGTTTGCCTGCAAATCAGCTCGCTGACGTTTTCCACTACTGAGCGGTAGCGCTCCTCCATTAACTGCAGCGCCGCTTGCAGGCGCGACTGCTCCACGGCGCAGCGAATGGAGCGCTCTAGGGAGTGGCGGTTTATTTGGGTTTTTATTAGATAGTCTTGCGCTCCTTCTCGCAGCGCCTCTATCGCTTCATTCTCTGTCTGGGCTATCACTACAACTGGCAGGTCTGGCGCTGCAGCGCGGGCTTGCCTTATGGCACCCACACCCTGTTTGTCTGGCTGCGAAAGGTTTATCAACAGCAAGTCAAACCGATTTGAGCGCAGCCGGTTGAGCGCTTCAGCCAGGTGTCGCACCGGCACCAGCTCAATCCGATCCAGCTTGGCTGCTAAAATCTTTCGCAGCCAGTTGGCGTCAGTCTGGCTGTTTTCTATTAAAAGGGTTTGTATTAATGCTTCACTCATCAGGAATTTCTTAAGTGCTTACTTTTTTAAAATAACTCAGTACTGGATCCCAGTCGAGACAGCTGGATATCTGCCACACCGGCTCAAAGCCCCCTATACACTCACC
>CAZJNL010000013.1:16065-17308 GCA_964546515.1 uncultured Oscillatoria sp. | reverse complement strand
ATCGGGCGAGAGCGCAAGTCAAACCGCCCAAACAGCTCTTTCTCTAAGTATTCCAGGAACGGCCTGTACATAGATTGTTGAACTCACATACTATAACTCTCCTGAGCATAGAGGACGCCCGCTCGGCGCGTCTCATTTCTCAGAAACAAAGCAACAATCCGTAACAATTGCCCCTTTTCCCGCAAAAATCGTTAAAAAATCTTAAAAAGTGTTAAATTTTGCCGGCAGCGCCCACTGGGTGGGGGGGGGAACGCACCCCACAACCCCCCACAGGAATATATTTCAGATTGATTAGCCGGATATAAGCTAATTAATAGCTCTGCACCGCTGCTCTAGTTTTATTTTGGCGTATCATCTCTTCTAAGACATCCGGTGAAACACATCTGCGCTCAGAGCAATAGGTCATCAGGTTGACGCCGTTCATCATCCGCACCGTGCTGACGCGCACCCGAAAGTCATCCCTGATAAACCAGCAGCGCTCCTGCCCCTGGTTGTTTTCATAATCGGTATCAATTGTCAATACCCCATCCGAAGCAAACCGGTAGCGACTGACCACGGGGATACCTTCCACATAGCCCTTGTTGCGGATGAGTTTGCCGGTCAGCCCCGTCTCGTCGTCTGGAATGTCCACCAGAATCGCTGCGTTATTGGGGTTGAGCAGCCTGGTGTCCAGGTTTTCTTGCCAGCTAAAGCTAGCACCGCCGGTGGCTCTAGCTGGGTCAATGCCTTGCTGTTGGCAAACTTGCTGCACTTGGTGGTCATCTTTTTCAAAGACTTGCACCGTCAGATTCGACTCCCCAGACTCGTCAGCAGATGAGTCAAAGTGATGGACGCTGCGTTGGGTAAACCACGTCCCCTCACTCTTGCGGAAAAAGTCCATCATCGTCATCGGTGGTTTCAGCTGCATCGGTTTCTTGACCTCAGGAGATTGGTAGCCTCAGTCGGCTCTCTAAAATCGGCTGATTTATAGAATACGTCAGACCGGCCTTTTCAGTACCGCAGCCGGTGGGTGTTCAACCCCACCCCCAACCCCGGATCTGAGTAAAAAATTTATTCCTTATCTCCCCCCGTACCCACGGAGAGGGCGGGGGGGTGCGGGGAGGGGAGAAATTCCAGCTCCCCCTACCTCGCCGCCGGGGGGGGAGGGGCTCACACCGGCCCGAACTGCATTCCACCGGCACAGTCGAGCGGTTCAGAATACAGTTCAACCCCACCCCCAACCCCTCGCCAACTGCGGGGAGGG